>JAPPBX010000061.1 GCA_026702755.1 Candidatus Poribacteria bacterium
AAAATTGCTGCTGGATCTGCTTCCATGGGCGGCGGGTAATCATCTCACTCCAGAATCCCCATAAGGTCACCAGTCCTAACAACCCAGACAGAATAAAGAACAAAGCAGAATACGACTTACTCTCAGCAGGAATTTCCTTTTTGTTCCTCACGAAATCTTCTCCCTCCATGTCGATTAATACATTACGATGTCATTGCCAATAATATACCGTAAAGGGTGCGACCGCCTCGTTAGATATTGAACCACGGGGATACCCAGATATATTTTATATCCAAAGTCAAGCGCAGGATCATTTTTATCGGCAGCGCGAGCATAGTTAAGAACAGAAATGAGACGATGATATATCGAACAAGACCAAGCTCCTGCAGGAAATGGCTACCTTTACGCTTCCATAAGTAGAAAATAGGACCGATCGCGAAATAGCCCGCAACGACAACAAACCCGAAAAAGTTCGCAGTATTTGGATCTCGAATGCCGAAAAGATACGACAAATTCACGTTCGTCAATGGAACAACAAGGTGCGGGTCCCACTTCTCCCAAGGCATAAAGAAATTCCATCCGGGGCCTCTGAGGAATGTACCGACAACCATCAAAACAATCCATAAAATAATAAATCCGAAGCAGAATACGCTGAGCGCGAACGGACGCTCCTTGATTGTATAATAACCCTTACCTTTTGGATTTGTGTCAATGTAGGGAATAGCTATCAAGCCCGCGATAATCAGACCCGGCAGCACCACCCCGGCAATCCATGGGTCGAAGTAAACAAGCATTTCTTGGAGTGCAAGGAAATACCACGGGGCTTTAGAAGGGTTCGGTGTCTTCGTCGGGTCGCTCGGTTCCTCAAGCGGCGCATCAATCATAATCGACCAAACACCCAGCACCAACATCACGATAATCGCACAGATAAACTCATTTCGGCACAGGTAGGGCCACACGTAGACTTTATCGTTAAGAGCGGCATCCGAAGGGACACCTGTCTTGTCCGTCTGGCGTGCCTGTCGATATGAAAGCCAAATAAAATAAGGTATCAAAAAGAGAATAGCAACAATGGGGACATTATCCGGTTTCGTCACCAGTGCTATAAAATTCTCCATATTCTGCTCCTTTGAAGATTGGATTCCTTGCCCATGCTAATAGGGACCGCGTCCCATTCACCACACAAAAGATTCGCTGCTACATTTCCTTTATAGAGGGCCAGAGATGCCGCCATCTTTACGCACACGCCAGAAATGCAAAGCCATCAGCACGCTTGCTAACAACGGAACTGCAACGCAGTGTAAAATATAGAACCTCAACAGCGTTGAGGGACCTACTATTGTACCCGCCAGCAGTGCAAATCGGACATCGTTCGCTTGTGTGATGTCTTGCGGAGCAAATGGGCCTTCATGTCCTAAAACCGGGGTCGCACGTGCCATGTTCGTTCCTACAGTCACAGCCCAAAATGCCAATTGATCCCAAGGTAACAAGTAACCCGTGAAACTCAGGAAAAATGTCACGAGTAACAAGATAACACCGACTGCCCAGTTGAACTCTCGTGGTTTCTTATACGAACCCGTCAAGAAAACCCTAAACATGTGCAACATCACCGAGATAACCATCCCGTGTGCCGCCCAGCGGTGCATGTTCCGCAGAAGCATCCCAAATGGAATATCAAATTCAAGGTACTGGACATCGTGGAAAGCATATTCAGCCGTTGGACGGTAATAGAACATTAGGAGCACGCCGGTGACGGCTGTCACGAGAAACATGAGAAAAGTGATGCCGCCCATGCACCATGTAAAGCGGAAGTTCAGTGCATGCCGAGAAATCCGAGGAGGATGGAGATGCAACCAGACGTTTTGGAGAACCTGTAAGGTGTAGCGACGCCCCGTTTGTTCATATCCGTGGCGGAATATAGAGCGCCAAATGTCGGAATTCGTAATCTTTTCTTTGAGCCCTTTACGTTCTTCGTTCATACTTTCTTTAGCAAGTTTCGACGTGGACTTTAGCAGTACGTTGCCCCCACAACGCCGAAACCCCTTTTCTGCCTAACCGAAGCCAGGCACAAATGCTCTCCTTTCTTCAGACCTTCAAAAAGGAGCCTGGATCGGTCCACTGCCCCTTCTCACCTAAAAACTTCACAGACTTGTCGATTTCGATCTGGCCATCTTCTGCTAACGTAATTTTAACCCGTTCAAGAGGTCGTGGCGCCGGACCCTCGTAGTTTAAGCCCTCTCGGTCAAAACCACTACCGTGACACGGACACTTGAATTTGTTTTCAGAGCCGAGCCAGCGAGGTGTGCATCCGAGGTGTGTACAGATAGTTAAAAGTGCATAGAATTCACCGTCCTGTTTTCGGACAATCCAGACACCAAACGGCTCTTTTTTGAACTTTTCACTAACGCTGCCCGGTGGATATTCAGCCGGAAATCCTGCTTTAAAAACGGAGGAGGGTTCAAACAGCACGCGTGGATACAGATACCGAACCAATCCCGGTCCGAAGGCCAAACCCGATGCTGCAACGAAAGTCCCCCAACCGAGAGATTTGAAAAATTTACGTCGCGATTCCACTTCTACCCCCGAATCTTGCAGGCAATGCTTACACGCAACACCCACGAATTATAAGGCAAATCGTATATTATTATAAACCAGTTGAAAATAAATGTCACCAAAATCTTGCCGCATTTGAAAGTCCGTTTTACACAAACAGGACAGGCGCATCAATTTCAGATTGGTTTGATTAAAAGAGCACAAAGTTTGCCCAAAGCAATTTCACGCCACGAGCGTTAATTATTATAACATGTCTTCAAAAGTTTGTCAACCACTTTTTAAATTTTTTCACAGAATTTTAAAAAAAATTATAGGTGAACACGCCCTTTCTTTTCGATCAACATTTTAAAGGACTGCAAAGCTCAACAAAACGGACAGAGTCTATAGGAAATCGCTGAGGTGAACTATCCAATTTGTAACAAAACGAGCAAAATTTTGTTCAATTCTTCAACGATTTATGATATAATCTACCCGATGATTTCCCAGTTTTCAGGAACCAGCAACCGAACGAAGGAGGAACCAAGATGATACGCTTGATAATCAGTTTAATCACCATAACTCTCATGTTTACACAACTTAGCACCGCTGAAATTGACCCAGAATCTATTGTTGGTGCGTGGTTGTTCAACGAAAAAAGTGGAAAAGTCGCTGCAGATTCATCCGACAATGGCAACGATGGTGACCTTGTTGGCGGTGCTAAATGGGTGAAGGGTAAATTCGGTAACGCCATTGAACTTAACGGTAAGGATGCTTGGGTCACTGTGCCAGAAATTGGACCACTTGAGGACTTTACACTCCTAAAATGGTTTAATTCGACAGGTAGGGTTGGGCTGTGGAGATGTTTCTTTAACCGTGATGGTTGGTCTCCTGGGTTTGTCCACTATCAATTCCGTCCAGACAACAAGATGGAGATGGCGATTCACTCCAACAACCCAGTGCGACATCCGGGTTGGCCCAATTCGGATTTTACAGCAGACAAGGATACCCTAAATAAATGGTTTCATCTCGCAGTTGCTTATAGCAGCACGGATGAATTCGTTCGCGTCTACTTCGACGGTGAACTTGATGCCGAGGGCAAATGGGGTCCCTTGCCCGGAGAATTTGGACCCGGACGTATCGGTTCATGGAGTGGTGGCGGCAGAGAGTGGGAAGGCATGTTCGATGAAATGCTACTCTTTGATGTCGCATTGGAGGAAGACGACATTCAAATGCTCATGGAGAACGGTTTAGAAGACACCCTCGCTGTTGAAGCAGCAAACAAAGCTGCAACAATTTGGGGTAAAATTAAGTCAGAATTTACGGACAAATAGGTAGGCACTCTCCGGTAGGCGCGCTTGAAAAGCGCGCCCTCGGAGGTATGATTGGAATTTCTTATTGATATACTTTAGCAGAGGCAATTTTTTCATAATAGATTCAGGTCTGATTGAGATCCTCAACAGCCTTTCTGATTCCCCTTGCAATATTCACAAATGCCTCATCTTGATTTTCCCATCGTGTCACAGCCTTCGCGTCCCTAGGTAATGCTTGAAGTCTACCAAAGGGTGCGTCTTTCCAGTCAACAGGACGAAGTATTACTGGAATCACACGGGCTTCTTCAGCGTTGTACCTTTCCAGTGCTCGATTCATCTCAACATCATAACAATAATCGGATGCAAGGAAGTCAGAACTAATAAGCAGGAGTATTATATGAGCAGTATTCAGATGCTCATGAATCTCTCCTTCCCATTCTCTACCAGCCCCTATTTTTCGATCATGCCAATCTATGATGACTTTCTGCCTTCTCAAAATAGATAGGTGGTTCTCAAGTTGTTGCCGTAACTCTTCATCTTGATGTGAGTAAGCATAAAAAAGTTTAACACTATTTGGCTCCAATCTTGAATTCATTGTTCTACTCCGTTGTTGTTCTTGAATTGGTTCGGGTAAATACTCTCTTTCCGCAATCATTTGGAGAAACGAACCTTCTGGTAATAGAAGAAACGGATCATCATGTATCGCTTGTATTCTGCGGATGGCAGCACCTACTTGTTTACCATGACGACAACAGAGTTCCCAAATGTTTTCAACTTTCTCCTGCTCGTTCGCTCCAGGAATATAATCAATGAAATCAGCTAACTCACTAAACATTTGTAAATAAAAGCCGTCCAGATTCAATGAAGCGAACTCCTTTGCTTGATAAACATAATCAAGTAACATAGTCTTAACTTCATCATTCTCAATTCCGCTGCGAATAAAATCCGAGGTGTAAATACCAACATCGTCCACATCATCCAATTCCGAACCATAGGCGGCGAATCTTCTATCAATACATTGCGAGCAACCACCACAATGAGTCACTTTCCCACGATTATGGGATGTATGGCTGCAAGATACCGTACTTGAGATTAAATCTCTTCGTCCAACTTTACTTAGGATATGAAAGATATCTGTTTTGGTTTTCCATAGGAAAGGGGTAACAATTTTGACCCTCGGTTGATCGGTTTCTGCAAACAAATGAAAGAGATTTTCAAGAAAAGCTATCGTCTTTGGATGCGTTGTACGGCTAGCCCTTGCGTTCATCTGATTCTGTTGAGTGGGAAAATTTATTGAAGTTACTCCGTTCTCATAAACAAAAATTTCTCGCTGAGAAAAAGCGTACGCCAATGCATAAGCGATAGATGTGTATAAAAAAGCGCGGGTTCGCTGTGTTTCTTCTTTCCGTCCAATTCCGTGTAAGCTGCAATTAAATTTGTAGTATTTGATTCGATTTGGATAATACTGTTCAAGGGCATCAACTAGTTGATCTTGCGTTTTTGCTGTCGCGGGCTGACCAGAGCGATGACTAACGAGGTAAAGTTGGTCGGAAGAACTTTCAAGCTCGCTAACGATTCCAGCCAACGAATCAAGTCCACCTGAAAAAAGTATAATTTTTGTATTTTGCTGGGATTCAATTTGAAACTCCTCACCATCAAACAAGCCTGATAGTTGGGTTGAATGTCCGGGCTGAAAGGTAAAATGATAAGCTTGATCCCCTGACATGAAAACAAGGGCCTCTTTAAGTTTTTCCTTCACCTCAATAGTGTTCCAGAAATCCCAATCCCGGACCTTAATGGCAAAGTGAAATAATCGCGACCAACCATGGTACTCCACACTGGTTTTATTTCCACGTAAAATCAGCCGATCCGCACAAAAGACATAGGTGGCAATCTCCAATAAATCAAGAATACGATCCGGAAGATGACCAACACTACGGACAAAGCTGGACAAAGAAAGGTTGACATTTTGGGTGTTGTTAGCAGCCTCACTATATTCAAGAATCAAAGGTTCATATTGAGCCCATTGCTGAGGCAAATCAGCACCGTTACATAGGGGACAATTCGAGGAGAGACATTTCTCATTCCTTATCGTCCTCCTGTTGCAAGGCATCACGTATCTTCCCAAAAGCGACTGAGAGAAATCCCTCAATTTCTTTTTCGTTTGGAACGCCTCCTTTTAAGCGTTCATTAAACCAACCCGCCGCAAAAGACTGTGTAATCTTCGCCGTCTCAAAGGCATGCAAGGAAATATCATCAACATGTTTTGCAAGTTGTTGATTAAATTGGGCTCGTTCGTCAATACCCCCCAAAGTCGCTGGGGATGCTCTTTGAAGAAAATATTCTAAATACCGTTGCGTAAACTTTGCGAAAAACAGACGCGATAACTCACAGAATCCTGCGCCACTTCCGGCTTTACGCCACACTTCAAACGGATCCTCCAATGACTTGAAAAGACTCCCTGTTGTTGGTTGATTCTGATGGTACCAAATAGAAATTGCATCACTAGCAGCTTTTTGCGCCATTTCACCGTACTCAAGAGAATCTTTCTTTGGTGCAACATAAGCATTGACAGCTTTCGCAAACGAAAGTGGTGTAAGATTATCAGGAAGTTCAATCCCAATATTCAATAGCCAGGCTTGTGGATCTGTTTCACGTGAAGCAATAGCAAGATTGACAAGGAATTGAAACGTCCCCAAAACGCCATCATCTCGTTCAATATGACGAAACCGAGACCTAACATTCTGGATTGTCTTTTGGGCAATGTCCGCGACTTCGGCATCAGATATATGCTCCCCAGCAATCAATTGAGCAATATCCTGCCACCTTTGACTTGTCGGAAGAACACCTATTCGCCTATGACCCATTTTTGATCTCCGGTTTACAACTTTTTACCATTTACATGATATTGCGATATTTTTGGTTGTTGAGCATATCAATCAAACTCGATATGATATTCATTAACGCGTCTACAGATTGAGATTAGCATAGAAAGTATAAATGCAATTCCAACGCGCGTCAACTCTTTTCAGAAAATAGCAAACTGAATGCCTTGATGTGACGGATACTACTGCTTAATCACGAATATTACATCTGCTTCAGTTGAGTAAGGTTCACCTTCCCAGAGGAAATCCAACTGAAAACCAATATCTTGACCGACCTCGGTTAAATAATTGGTCACGTGCTCTGAAATTAGGGACCTAGCTCTTTTCAACTTCCACGAATTAAAAAAATCGCTTTTATCTACCAAAACCAAAAATAACCGGTTTGAAGCATCAAAACGCCGTGTGCCTTGGTTTTCATACAACCATCTAACAAGTGGTTCCGAATTCGCTATACAGTCGTCTAACAATGTCTCTCGGTATTTTTGCAGTTCACGTATTAGTTTCCGGGCATTACGATGCGGATTGTCGTCGAGTTTACGCCATAAATCTGGAATCAATATTGAATCCGTTGCTGACTTGTCAAATCCTATATCGAGTTCCCTAGCTAAGCCTTTCATCAATGTTAATTCCGGACGAAAACCACGAGATTTACGATGATCTTTAATATATCCTTCAGGCAAATAGGTGACTTTCAAATCAAAAGGTTTATTGTTAACGAAAAAGTCAATTTTTTTTATTTGTCCAATTGCTGGAATCACATTGACATGTTCTTTAAAAATATCTTCAATGATGATAGAACTCCAATGGTTGTACCATGAAGCTACTACATAAGCCCGCAAACTCTTATGAAGATCGCCTTCTATCTCGTTTTGTAAGGATTCATAAGAGGTAATCTGTTTTACATATTTGTTCACAATTGTTGTTTCTAAACTATTCTGATGTAATCCTCCCCAATCAAAAGACTGGATTTTATACAACTCATTGATTAACTGTTGTTCGTTATCGCGTCGAATTTTCCGTTCCTCTTCAAACAATTCTTGTATAATATCATCTATATCTTCCAATTGGATAGCCGATTCATAAATAAACTGCAGCCACTGTGCTGACTTAAGGTTTCCTACTTCCACTTCAAATTTACGGATTAGGTAATCAAGGTGTTTTTTTCGCGAGAGCGAACGTAGTTTCAAAAACCGCATTCCCTCATCTGTCCCCGCAAGTTCTTGAATTTTATCGTTTTTGTAGAGATTCACCGCTGTGTTGAAGTTTAACATCTTCAATAAATCTTCTTAGGATGTCGGGTTGTCCATCCATTCGTCCTTCTAAAAGCATCTATAATCGGGACTTGATCTTCCTTGTTCATGGATTTGCCATATAGTAACACGAAATCTGTTTTTAATCCTCCTCTTCTGTTATCTTGAAGAATCGATCCAGCAGAATATGCAACAGGGTAACATCCTAAATAGACGAGATCTGAAGAGGCTTCCAATTCGCACAGGTTATCCCAATAATCCGTTGAACGCGCATTAAACATAATTGCCAAAACGCCATTTTTCTCCAATACCCGAGAGCATTCATGAAAAATTGATGCCAATTTCTTGTTATAAGCAGATATATCTTTACCACGCTCCTTCGCATTTGAGACAACGAGTTCATCTTCATAGTTTGATTCAAGACCGATTATACTATTCCACATTTCGCTGAGCTCTAAATAAGGGATCCGATCTCCATGAGGTGGATCCGTTAAAACGACTTTGATTGCGCCTGTCGGTATATCCTTCAGAAGGACTTCGGAGTCACCTTGCTGGATATAAGCTGCTTGGTGTTCACTTATAAAACAGCTTAGAGACGGCGAAATTACCACCGGTTTTGTTAATCCTGCTTCCGCGACAGCTTTTAATAATTTTCGAGCTTTGGTAGTGTAACAATTCCATGCGTTTATTTCAAAATGTCGGGCTGGCTGCCAATACCCAACAGCCCAACTTCCTACCTCAATAGATCTGCTATCACGAAGACGATCAACTCGCTTATCAATTTTTGCTTCCACGTCCTTGGTTTTATTTCTCTTTGAAACAGCGAAAACCATCTTAGACATTTGACCTACTGATGCTGAAAGGATCAGATAGAGAGCTCTCTTTAAATCACCGGAGTACTGCTCTATTTCAGCCTTGATTAAGTCAATTGATCGCAACGCACGCGGGGTGAAAAGTTTTGTAAAGTTACAGGTTTTCTGTGAGTTAATTCGCGAATTATCAAACAACCGGAGCTCCCTTAGTAGACGTGGTTCGTACATTTCCACGCTTTGGAGTCTCTCCATTTCTTCTTTAGCCAAGGTAAGCTCAACCCGCTTCGCGCCACGTTTCGTCCACACCTGTGTTATTCGCTCATTCTCCCACAGAATATGCGTAGCGAGATTTCCATCCGGCAAAAGGTACATAGAATTAATGAGCACCTTAAGACGATTGTCAATGTGACAAACAGCATTTCTTAAATCCATGTAGTCCGGTGCCTGCAGATAAAGTTTTGTCAATTCAATACTGATAGGATTGACATCAAAACCAATAAATCTGCGATCTCGAGCGATGCATTCTTTAGCGATAAGTCCAGAACCAAGAAATGGGTCCAACACAATACTATTGGGTTCTGTTAATTTATCTATTAGAAATTGCCATGATTCAATTGGCTTTTTCCCCCAATATTTGTGGAAACTGGCGAATCCTTTGTACCCTGCTGGTAGATGAGTATCACAAGGACGATCAGGCGATAATTGGACACCGACCTCCCTATTTTCCTCGAAGTCAAATGTGGCTTGCAAGTTTTCTACCATTTTTTAATTCCCAAGATTTGTTGATTGAGCACCATCTCCAAGTTTCTTTTTGGTTTGCCGATTTTTTAAACCGTATTTTCATTTTAAAAAAGCGTTAGTTTGGGAACTTCGATCGGTTCCTGCAGTTTCCGCACCGCCTCGGCAATATCGTCAATGACGATTTGGCGCAGTGCTGTAAAATTCTCGCCCTCTTGTCGTAGTACATAAGCAGGGTTAAACGTCGCCATGGCAAACGGCGCATAGTGGGTATCCGTAAACCAGACCCCGCGTTCCTCCGTAATGCGGAAACTGCGATCAATAAGAGTTTTTGCTGCAGGGGCACCCATACAGAGAATCACCGAGGGCAGCATCAACGTAAGCTCTCCGTCAAGCCATTTAGCACACGCCTTAATCTCTGATGCCTTCGGCGGACGATTTTTCAACACACCGCCCTTCAGACTTGCTGCACGACATTTAATGATGTTCGTGAGCCAGATATCTGCACGCGTTAACTCGTTTGCCGCTAAAACTTCATCAAGCAAATCGCCAGCAGGACCTGAAAATGGAAATGTTGTGTGATTATCGGCAGCGGAGGGTCCCTCCGCAACAATTGCTAATTTCGCCGTAGAATCCCCGCTACCGAAAACAACATTCGCACGGGTCTTCGCCAAATCACAAGCTGTACAAGTGCTGGCGCGCGCTTTAAGGGCTTGTATCTGGGTATGCGTACTATTCATCTCCTCACACCAATTTTTCTACAAATTCCCTCATAAATAGCTCAGCCGATTCAGGCATGAGAACCGTCACTTTTTCAGATTCCGTGCGGTTAGGGGATTTAGTCTGGGGTTAGACTAAATCCATTCCTTGTATTACATTCCGCACCTACTTTGGTTGGAGACCGATTTCCTTAGAACAAACTACCACTGAAACTACAAGGTTCCACCCGAAGTTTTCGCAAAGTGAATGCTGGCTTGCACCAACTTATTCGGTTGGATTCCCGTAAATGTTAATTTACAGATCGGTTTGTCCCATTCATACTGATAATCGCTGCCGTAAGTTGCCACGCTTGTCGGTAAGTAATCCTCTGGCACATGAATAAAGCAGGTACCATCAGCCTGTCTAAGCGGTTTGCAAACAAGCAGATAACTTTCACTATGACTATCCCAACCCGCAGACAGAATTTCAACACCACCTTGCGTATAATGCATATCCGTAGCGAGCAATTGCGGTACATCTTGCTCTTCGCGGAAGCAGAGCAGTTTGGCAGAACGAGGCGGTATGTTCAACAAGGTCACACCGTCTGAAACCTTTCCAAGATATTGGCGCATCCAGAAATCGTGAACGAGAAACTCTTTAGACGCAGGCAACCCAAGCGCGTCTAACTCAAAGTAAGCATCACTCTCGTGGTCATCCCAGTTGAAGACAGAAGCGAGATGCCAAGTTTCACGAGGCGTTGAAACCGGTAGGCTCCATATTTTAGGAAAAGGTTCATCGTAAAGGTCTACCGGTGTAGCCGCTTCACCTATGAGTGGGAAGATTTTTGCCAAGTATGCAGCGCGCGACGAAGTGAGGGTCGCGAATTGATCGGCGCAGAAGACTGTTCCACCACTCAACGCAGCCGCTGTTACCTCCACGATTACCTCGTTGATAGGTCGTGGTTCATCAACAGCAATCTCACCAAAAACATGCCCCCAGAGAACGTTATGTTCCCTTATATGTGCTGCATATCTACTCAAGCGATGCTTCGTGCCACGCTGATGATGCCAAGGGTCGCTTGTGCGGTTGGAGACCGCACCGTCAGTGGAAACCGAAGAACTCAGGAGTGGGGCACTAACACCAATACTACCGATGCAGGGACCCGGAACGGCATTGTATCCTGCAAGCAAAACGTCCTCTTTAAAAAAAGGTGACCTTTCCGAGCGTGCATCATCGATCGCATTCCTGATTAATTCTCCAGCGAGCCGATAAAGCTGCACTGAAGTTAGGTTGCTGTCGTGCCAATGCAAGTTGTGTGAACCGTTCGTGAGTCCTGTTGTATAAGGCGTGAAATCTGCGTTGATGAGGGAATACCCACACTCGTTGACAATCTGTTTAATCTGTCCACGAATGCGCAATTGCACCTCCGGATGCGAAACGTCCAAGAGGGCAACCTCTTTACCACCCTCTGGCAGATGGACTGTGGCAGGTTTGTAACTATTACGCCCTGAACGACTACGAGAATTTCCTTTTCCACGACGAGACGTGGTCTGTTCCTGTATGCAATAGTTTGGATGGCTCTTCAGAAGTTCCGAATCAAGTGACACACAGAATGGATTAAAACGGATGCCCGCCTTAAAACCCTTTGCCCGGATTTGATTGGCAACCGCTTGGATCCCGCCACCATCTTGTAGTGCCGAAGCCTCTGAACTTTCTGCAACACTCCCCAACTCTGATTCCGACACCGCATCTAATTGGATATAATCAATACCGCCAGTGTAACCTGGCTGAAACAGTGGATTCTCGGCGAGGGCATCCGTTTGCGTTAAAATGGCGTTCGTGTCAAGGGATTCTTGTGTATCCGGAAACGTCCATGCAGTAATCGGTTTACGACATGCCGGTACGGATCCAGACGCTTGCTCAACGCTCCGCGCCACCAACTCAGTATAATGTTTATAGGCTGCCGTAGCCCCCTCTGTAAAGTTGATATAGGCAGTTTCGGAGGTGATTTCTTCACCGGAGGCGCACTGCTGTTCACACTGATGATAAAGTGCCCACGGGTTAACAGCGGATGCCGATGATTTTTTCCGCTGCCCTTGCGAGCCGCGCCCCTTATTGGCATCTTGACATCCAATCTGAACTCGGGGCCACCATTTCTCAGTCGTCAAGAAACCGAAGACAAGTGCCTTACCACTCTTTGTATCGTGAAGGATACCATCGTGACTGGGATGCATAGCCTCGGTCTCACTCAGTAGAAACCCCTCATACAACCTTTTACTGACACCGGGAGAAACAGGAGGCATGTTGATAAAGAGATGATAATCTGACGAGGCATCTCCGAGCAGCACAGCCCCACGGTTCCCTGAAACGCCAAGCACCGTCATGCTATCCAGTTGCAGCGGTTCCGGTTTTAGGTTCTCAACGCCAACTTTGAGGTGGACGGCAGGGTGAGCGGCATAGCAATTGAGGTAAGTGTTTATCCGAACCCCTTTACCTGTCGCTTCGTGCGAGAAGCGAATCTGGTGATAGTCACCGAAAACATCCGTCTCCGAGAGCTCGGTGATAAATTCGCGGGTGCCAGCGTCTTCCATTTTGACGACGCTCCCATCTTTAAGCGTTATCTGGGCACACCCGTCCCGAATAATTGTGGCACCGCCCTCATCAATGTAATCCCATGTTCCTTTTGAAAGGTTAAATTTAATCTCATACTTACTGTGGTTTATCACGGCGAGATTCCCCTGCCGTGAGACTTCTATATCATCTGCTCTCATCCATTTAATTTCCTTTTCATCTTTGCGTAAAGAATCTGCCGTACCTATTCAGAAGCCGAAATCTTGCCAGACATCCCCTTTAAAAAGGGCAATCAAAACGACAAGCGAAACCTCCACCACCTTAATAATATAGGAGTGCAAGTTTCGCTAATCGAAAGGGGCAACTGCCCAACAAGATATGACCGCTGTCGGTTCATCTCCTGCTTGGGAAAGCGAGAAGGTGTCTCCAGGAGAAAGAAAGAGGACATCATGTTGTCCCAATTCGCACGTTTCACCAGTCCCAGTTGTCACACCAGCATTTCCATCCTTTAGCACATAAATCGCTTCACTATCTATCGGTTCATGTGTAAAACGCTCACCTTTGTTGAGGGAAATGTAATCCAAGGAGAGATGAACAGAGCCTTTTTCGGGTGAGACCACGCTACGCCAATCGGTGGATTTCCCAAAAACGGGACCACTACGCGCCATATTGATCACCTGAACGTTACTCCGATGTCCATCTTGGGGCATCGGGGCTTCATCGGGAGTATCCCGTTCACCCCGGTAGAGTGCCATATCCGGCGGAGCCTGGAAACTAATGAGACGCGCCATATTCGGCGTTGTGTTCACCGTTCCGTGGACCTCCCCTGCAGGCACAAAAATAACATCGCCCACAGCAATCGGTGTATAAACCTCCCCCTGTCGAATAGCCCCACCACCCTCCAAGACAACAATCGCGTCTTCCGAGGCATCGTGGTAATGCTGTGTAAATTCTTGACCGGGGGCGTGAACTCCGTGGTTCAGCGTCAACTGTTTGGAACCCATATCGGGATGCACAACACGCCAATTTTTACCTTTCCCCATTTGAAAGGGCGTTCCGGATTGCAGATTCAAGATTTTCATTTTTTTCTTCAGTCCCTAAAGCACAATATGCCTTCAATAATGCTTAAATACCTACAGACTTTTTTCATAAAAAGATACAACCGTATCCCCATAACGCGCTTGCCGACTTTGTTTCAAACTCCCAACTGCGTCCGGCACAACGTACTGCTTCGCATGTTCAACAAGCAGGACACTACCGACACGGAGTAGCGAACTCTCAGCAAGCAACTTTAGACAGTCCGTATAGAGTTGCGAGCCATTCACGAAACCAACACTGTATGGCGGATCAAAATAGATAACCTCAAACACAGCAGACTGCTTGCAGAGGTCCGAAATCCCTTTCACAGCATCGCGACGGAGCAGACAATGCCTCGCCTCGGATCCAGCAAGGAGTCCACACATACGGAGATTTCGCTCTATAATCTCGATGCACCGCGCGTCACGCTCCAAAAATGTGACATGCTTCGCGCCACGGCTTAATGCTTCAATCCCCATACTCCCTGTACCGGCACAAAGGTCTAAGAAGTTCGCATCAACGACCTGCTCCCGCAGAATACTAAAAACCGACTCTTTAACCCGATCGGCAGTCGGACGGACGAGACGATCTCCTTTAGGAGCAGCCAAACGTCTACCCTTGAATATGCCAGCAATAACGCGCATGAGTTACCAGTTATCGGTTAAGAAAGGTTTTAAAAATCTACCCAACTTGAAGTGCGCTAAGAAGCGGTTATTGTTACCAGAACCTTCTTTAACTGATAACTGACCACTGACAACCGACAACTATTATATGAATAACTCCTCTATCGCCGTGCCATCGTCAACAACCCGAATTGGACGACCAGATCGGGAATAGTTCTCTTCGGCACCGTCGATCCCAAGGGCAAAGCAGAGGGACGCGAACAGGTCAGGCACTCGGACAGCACCACTGGCAACCTCAGTCCCATCCTCATTCGTACTTCCGATGACCTGACCACCGCGTGTACCACCGCCTGCAACAACCGCCGACCACCCCTCGGTATGATGGTCGCGTCCATCGTTGTCATTAATCTTCGGTGTGCGTCCGAATTCGCCGAGCCATAGCACAATCGTCTCCTCAAGAAGATCACGTTCAGCCAAATCCTTCAGGAGCATCGCGAATGCGGGATCCACCATATCAAGGAGTTCTTTCGTCCGTTCAAAGTTGTTTTCATGCGTATCCCAGCCATCTATTGAAACCTCCACAAATTTAACACCGGCTTCCACGAGTCGGCGTGCCATCAAGCAGCCCTGACCGAACTTATTCATGCCATAAGCCTCACGGATAGCAACGGGTTCCTCATTGAGATGAAACGCATCTATTTTGGGGGAGTTGATGAGCTGGTCGGCTTTCTTGTAAATCGCTTCGTGTGCTTCCGTGCTGCGCCCAGTCCGTTTCGCAATGAAATCCGCTTCAATCGCCTTGAGCATCTTGAGACGTTCGCGAAAACGGTGTGTATCCATCTGCGCAGGATAGGAGAGGTCATCCACAGGACTCATCGGATCCTTGACGATAAACGGATCGTGCGTCGCACCGAGGAAACCACCAGAGTACGCCGGCGCATTGATATTAACGCAACTCGGAAGATCGGAAGTGTCATCTTCAAGGTAGTAAGAGGTGAGTGAACCGAGGGTGGGATGTCTGACCGCACCACCGGGGGCATAACCCGTATGCAGTAGATAGCGTGCGCGTTCATGGTTTCCTTCACGTGAGACCATCGATCGGATGATGGAGAGATGATGCGCCTGCTCCGCGACATTTGGGAGGTGTTCCGAAACCTTTATGCCTTCAGCACTCGTCGGAATCGCTGCAAAGGGACCGCCGTTTTTGGTGCCGGGCTTCGGATCAAACGTGTCTAATTGACTCGCGCCACCGCTCATGAACAGCACAATGCAATTTTTGGCGCGCGGCACAACATCCTCAAGCTGCGCAAGTCCCATCGAACTAAAATGCTGCATCGCGACGAGTCCTAAAAAACTGCCGACACTACTTTTGAAAAACCCACGCCGTGAGATCTCTTTGTGCCATAATTCCGGGGTATCGTATTCTGGCACCCACAATTTCGCGTCCATGTCCACCCTCCTTAATTCTTCATTCCTATCATTTTAACATGTTCACGTCTTTTAAACAAGGACAAAATTTAACGGAAGGGTGGAAGATAAGATGGAAGGTTTTGTGTGAAAGCTCATGCGAGCCATGGAATGTGTTGATTTTTCAGGTAAGGGGTGAGACGTTCTCGGAGTTGGAGGCGGGCATTGCGAAGATGGGTCTTGATAGTACCTTCGCTCCGCCCTATCTGTTTTGCGATGGTTTTGATAGGCATTTCATGAACATAGTATAGAAGAAAGACGCGTTTGCGTGTCGGTGTCAGGGGCGCAACAGCCTCCTGAAGATGGTGTCGGAGTTCCTGCCGCTCAATGTTGTGGCTTGGACAAGGATGTGTATCTATGATGCGACGTTCGTCGATGTCATGAATGGGTTCAATGGTGTGTGCTACCTTCCGTTTTCGGTAGTAGTCGATACAGACATTTTCGGCGATGCGGTAGAGCCAGCTGTAAAACGAAGCGTCTGCACGGAAGGTGTTGATGGCACGAAACGCTTTTATCCATGTCTCTTGTGTCAATTCCTTTGCGATTTCGGTGTCTTTGACGCACCTCAGGATGTGGGTATAGATTTTGGGGTGGTATTTTCGCACCAAGGATCAAAGGCTTCGGTATCTTCCTGCTGTATATAGTGGATGGATGCGTGTTCGCCGAAGTATGTAAGCAAAGTGGTTCGCGTGTGTGGATTGGTAATCGTTTTAGGAATTTGGAGGAATACAAGTTTCTATGATGTTAAGATTTCCCTTTTTTCAATATTAATCTTTGTCTCTTCGTCAGAGGTAATGATTTGTAGTCTGTTATTTGCACTATAGCGGAGTGCTAAGGATGTCTTGGTTGGGAAGAAGAGCAGCAAGAGGTCAGCAAACCGCAAATGTGGAGCAATTTGCTGTGCGCCTGGGCCGCGAGTACGGATTGTTAGAAATGTTTCTTTAAGCGGAGGTATTGTCTTAACGTTGAGAATGAGGGTTTCTTCTTTCCAGTGCGGTGTTTCAGTGAGTTTTAGGGGTTTTGGAGACATGGTTTATCATATTAGAAAAAAGGAAACGTAGTAACGATGTAGTATAACCACGTTCCCTTTTGAATTTCTGTCAGTATTGACGATCTATTTTTGCCATATACTGACGTAAGCATCAGTCAGTTTCTAACGAATTAACGACAGGCCCTTGCAGAAGCATATCTGGTGATCTTTGTAAGGCCATGGTTGATAACATCGCGGATCCCATGATTTGCGTGCACAGGATCACATCGTATTCCCTGGCCCGTATCGTAGCAAAATTCCCCATCAGGTGGATGATCGCTGTCCGTTACTAACATGCTTCGCCATTCAGTATCTCTCGAAAGAACCGATCCATCAGGGCAGACCGTGGTAATCTCGCAGCGATAAAAAATTCTCTTATTAGGGGTCGAATGGGCAGTGTCGGTGGTAACCAGTAAAGGCATTACAATAGCAAATACAAATAGGAAGACGGAAAAGCCTCCCAATATTTTTTTTAACATTTGTTCTCCTTATGGGATAAATGGTGAACGGTAAAAGGAAACGCGCCGCATGTAGACAGTCCGCATGCGATTTTTTCATTCTTTTACCTTTTCACCTTTGGTAAATTTGCTGGCATGAGCCAGCGTCTGAGATAGGTCCACTCACTTTTAGAGAGAAGAATCAACCTACCTGCACAGTAAAAAAGCCTCGCGAGTTTTAGTTATCATTATCATCATCCTGTTCTCGAAGTTGCCGAAGATGTGAAAGTGCAGCTTGCATTTCCTGACGCTCCGCATCTGTGAGTATTTCTCCCAACAACTGTTTTCGTAGGAGATTCAGATAAGTGTGGACCTCTGGGATGTCTCCGTATTTTTTCACATACAATAACCTCTGGGACTCTATGAATCCCTCAGGATCCTTTTCCATCCATACCTGTACTTCATCTTTAGGTCCGTCTTGTGGCGGTAGATACCCTTCGGTGGACACTGCGCGAATGTCTCGCATTGCTTTTAGGTTTTTTTCACTTGGGAAGAGGCGGTACATGGCTTCAGAATAAGCGATGGCTTGCTCGAGTGTGATATTATTCTTGGGTTTTAGGTTAAATACTATAATGTAGCGGAGCTCGGGAGTGTCCCCAAACTGCTTGAGAAGTTGGGCGAACTCATATTTTTGGCGCAACTCGGGATCTTCTGTCTTGGGCCAATCTGGCGGTGGGTTTAGTGCTAACAGCTCAGCGACATCCGCATCTGTGAGTTCCCACGCTTCACCTGTGGTTCCGGGGGGCCATTTGAATTCTCCCGATACAAGAGGAGCCGTTGGATTGACGGGGTCGTCTTCTCTGTCGCCGCATCCCCAAAAAGAGAGTAAACTGACGAAAACTGTGAGTATCAAAAAGAAACGAAAACAAAAAAAGTTGTGAGTGTTCATGAGATCTCCTCTATTCAGAGCTCTCAGAGCTCATTGTTGCCCCTGATGCTTTTATCTCCTGAAAGTCTTCGATCGCTTTTTTATTTTTCTCATTCGGAAAGAGATAATAGTTTGCTTCAAGATAGGCTTCAATATTACCAAGAGTTTGCGGGACACCCTTTGCAACGTTTAAATTGTGTTCGCCAACGGTATGAACTTCTGGAATGTCCCCAAACTGCTTGAGAAGTTGGGCGTAAAGGTATTCTGCGTGCAACTCCGGATCTTCCGTTTTGTACCAATCTCGGGGCGGATATGTGTCATCAGCAGTGTCGGTAGGTTCACTCTCTGGATGGGTTTGTTTCCACGGATCGCTCTTTGGGAGTGCAGCATCAAATGCGCTCTCGTCTCGCCAGTCATATCCGCTACTGCCGATGTTCGTTTCGTCCCCGTGGGAGTGCGGCACAGTCTCATGGGAATGCCCGTGGCTGTGGTCGTGGTTGTGGCTGTGCGACGGAGTGATGCCCGTTTCTTCCTTACCAGTTTCCTTTATTGCCCTCGTTTTCGGGTCTGGTGTTACCGCTTTATAGATTTTTATGGGTTCTTGAGTTTCAGTTTTTGGCTTTAAGAAAAGGACAATTCCGCTGATACAGAGAACAACAACTGCAGTAGGTGCCCAGTACCACTTTCGTTTGAACATCCAAATATCTCCTATATTAAAGGTGCTAACCTGAAAGTCTCACAAAACAGAGGCGTTTTATGCTACATCACATTAGTTTGTCTGTCTTAAAGCACTTAAAGCAAATTTCATGCCAATGCCCTAATAAAACGTAATCTGTGTGTCAAAACCAGTGAAATTACAAAAGCCTTATTTAGTTTGATGCGCCCAAAATATAGGTAGACGCTCGGTTTGTCAAAGCAAACAGAGACGTTTACTTTCAAAAAACTACCCCCTTGAAGAATGGAAAAAGTTAAATTCAGGACAATTCTGAACCCCGTCATTTTTGACGTGTACGTCATTATTGACGCACCTAACCCCGTCATTTTTGACGTATTTACCACAAATAAAAACTGGACATCCTTTTCGCCGTGAGCAGGATTTTATCAGATTTTCGTCATTCATCCAATAAAGAAAACTTCTCATTTTCCGTGCGCTTCTCTTCGGATTGATCGTCAGCACGATGCTTTTTCAACTTCCGTTGCAAGGTCCTTACGCTTATCCCCAACATCTCCGAGGCTTTTTTCCGACTCCCGTCAAGCCGCGCCAATGTGGTACGGATGAACGATCCTTCCATCGCCTCAAGCGTCGTGTCGAAAGGAAAACTTATCTCCTGTTCATTTTCAGATGTAAGTAGTTCTTTAAGGGAATTCATGGGGCGTTCCTGACACATCCGAATCTCCTCGGGTAGATGCTCTGGTAAAAGAACCCCCTCCTTGACAGCGTAACACGCCCTTTGAATAGCACTTGCCAACTCCCGGACATTCCCGGGCCAAGCGTAACTTTCAAGGAGAGCCAACGTACTCGGTGCTATCTGTGGAACTTCCGAGTCATAGGACAAGCGATATTTCTTAAGAAAGTGTGTCACTAAATCTTCAATATCTTCTCGTCTTTCCGCCAACGTCGGTAGAGAAATAGATGCCATATTCAACCGATAATAGAGGTCTTCACGAAAAAAGCCATCTTTAACGGCTTGTGTAAGATCTCGGTTGGTAGCCGCCACGATTCGGACATCCACCGCGATCGGTTTCTCGCCACCGACGCGTTCAATCTCACCCGCCTCAATCGCCCTTAACAACTTCGATTGCATAGCAAATGGCATCTCCCCGATTTCATCAAGGAACAGTGTCCCCTTGTCTGCCCTTTCAAACTTACCAATATGACGTGTATCCGCACTCGTGAACGCGCCTTTCTCGTGTCCGAACAGTTCACTTTCCAATAAGTCTGCCGGCATCGCTGCACAATTGACAGGAACCATCTTTCCCGACTTGCCACTGTTTTTGTGTAAGGCACGCGCGACCAACTCTTTACCGGTCCCGGTCCTGCCGAAAATCAGGATCCTCAGCGGCGTAGCCGCAAAATTCTCAATGCGCTGCAGAACCTCAAAAATTTGGGGACTCCTCCCGATGATCTCTCTGTAGTCCCCAGACAAACTATCTCTGGCGGACGTAACTTGAGAAACTGTCTCCTCTATAACTGCAGATACACTATTTCTCCGTTGTGGAACCAGTACATCGGCATCATCCCCGTGGATTATCTTTAAGATTGGATCGCTTGTAAGAGGCGAGGTCTGCGTACCTTGATTGGCCGCAATAGAGACCTTGTATCCCATCCCTTCAAGATCTTCTTTTACCTCTTTCGCTGTATCAGGTACATTACTTACAATAACAATGTGTTTCACTATAGAGACCTCCTTCCCGATCCCACTGTCGCTGGCGAAGGTGTTTTTGTTGGGGTGTTTCCGTTAGTATCCTCGCGATCGGTACTTGCCAAATGGATATAATCCGTTCATTAAACGTGAGTTTGATAAAAGTGAGATGTTGAGGTTCGCTTAGACTTGCAACCCGCAACTACTTAGGTTATAACTTATGTTAATTTTATCAAAATTATCTCAATTATTAAATTAAAAGACTATATCTAACCAATTTAAAAGACTATATCTAACCAATATCATACAATATTTTTAGGAAAAAGCAAAGAAAATTTTGTGCTGTGTGCGATTTTTAGGAGGTCTCCATCCAACCTAATGGAAATCCGCAGAAACACCCAAGCAAAGACACTAAGCAAAAACGCCTACGGGAACTTCAATTTTTATTTTCAAATGCACGTTAAAAATAAAAGGTTGCTGTTGAACTAAAATGGTGGTGAATGTAAGAGGAGGAAGGTGTATAAAAAACAAGGGCGGAGACTCCCCGCCCATAATCTTCAACTTGGTGTGTAGGTTGGATTAAAGGGATACTGGCAACTATCATATAGATAGTCAAAGGCACGCGAAACCGAATATTACTACAGACGGGTTTTCTTACTTTAAGTCCTGCTGCTTGAGTTTTCCCCAGAGCGTGGTCAATCGGTTAGTAGGTTCTACAGCATACGCAACATCAGTCTGGGTCCAATCAAATAACCACACACCTTCCTCATATTCATCCAAGAATTCTTCATGGGGGCCTCCGTTGATAGGTGCTGCGAAGTTGCGATATGTTCCGTTCCATCTTATTGTGTAAACGACGTACTGTCCATCAGGTGACCATTTGAGGTTAAAGTAGCCTCCCTGGGCTTCTTGCGTTTCTATAGCTTTCAAGTTTGGTCGGCCAGTAAGTGAGACAATGCTAATCGTATACGTAGTTGCCCAACGCCCGTGTGCAAAAGCCCTATTCGCAAAAGCGAGGTATCTCCCATCTGGTGAGAAGGCGGGGTAACCACCATCTCTGCTTATCTGTAAAACTTCTTGGGTTAGGATATTCAAGATACAAACGCCGTCGGAAGTACTATAAACGATATGTTTTCCGCTCGATGACCATTCTACAGTATACGCCTCACCCTCTTTTAACAGGTAGACTTTCGGTCGCAATTTCTTTAATTCATGTTTTGGAATGAGATATATCCCAGTCGCTGGTGCCGGTCCTGTCCGCTCGTGCGTGAAGACGATATCACCGTTTTGTGAGATGTCGAGACCCCAAATAAGACTAAATTGCTGACGTGTAAGGTCTCGAACTTTTGGAAAATCAGCCTCTTTATCAAAAACGTAGATGTCGTTACCAAACATGAGTTGATTGTGCAAAGCCATCGTGACGACGAGGTTCCCATTTGTTTGTACGGCGAGTCCCTCTGGCGAATATCCCAGGGTAAACAATGGGTGATCATCGCGTGCTTTTTCCACGTTGGTGATCCAGAGTTCGTTGAATGCATTAATTGGAGGTCTAAAGATGACTTCGCCAGTAAGTTTCGCCTGTGCTGTTGCAAACGGAAGCAGGAAAGTCAGACATAAACAGAGGAATTTGAAAAAGGGTTTCATGATAACTCCTTTTGAAATTCACCGAGTCAAATATTTGAGTGCGACTGACACCCATCAACGTTCACACAGGCACCCGTCACAAGGCTTGCCCGTTCCGATGCAAGAAAAACAACGACATTCGCGATTTCTTCCGGCTTCCCGAACCTGCCGAGCGGCATATCGCTCTTTACAAAAGCCTCCATCGCCTCAGGGTCCGCCGCCATCCGACGCGCCCAACCGCCACCCGGAAACAGAATCGAACCCGGGGCAACGCTATTGACGCGGATATTGTCCGGTGCGAGTTCTCTCGCCAACGATTTTGTCATGCTAATCTCAGCAGCCTTTGAAGCGTTATAGGTGATATGTCCGCCGCCTTCCCTGCCGTAGATAGACGTTATCATCAGAATGGCACCGCCACCTCGCTTTTTCATCTCAGGGATCGCGAGTCGGTTAACGCGTGCCGCAGAAACAAGGTTCAAATCAAGGATCTCGTGCCATTCGGTATCCGAAATCTCCTCCAAAGGTGTCCACCGACTGCCACCCACGTTGTTCACAACGACATCGATCCCGCCGTAGGTGTCCACCGTTTCTGTGATAAACGCCTCAACCTGTGTCCCATCCGTAACATCCGTGAGTTTAGCGAAAACCTCCGCACCTTTCGCTGTGAGTTCATCCGTAACACTTTGGAGTGTATCCTCGGTTCTGCCACAGATGCTCAGCCGTACACCCTCTTCAGCGAATCCGTGTGCAATCGCGCGACCGATCCCACGGCTCGCACCCGTTACAACAACCACTTTGCCTTTCAGTCCTAAGTCCATTAGAATCCTCGTCCTTTCTTGTAGTATGAACTTGTATAGTAACACCCTAATATATCTATGCTGTTATTATAGCGAATAACCCTGAAAATATCAACGGGATAGTTTTCAGTCTTCGGTTCTCGGTTTTCAGTTATAAGATGCGAGGATACAACCCTCGCCAGCAACGGTGAGGGTGTTTTGCCCAATGACTCCATTAAAATAAAAACACACTTGACAATTTACAAAGCTTGTGGTAAAATATATGTGTTGAAGATAATAGAAAATTCTGTCCGATTTAAAAAACAGGGAAAGGACTCATGGCATACTATATCACTGACGAATGTATTGGGTGTATGGCGTGTTTAACCAATTGCCCCGTTGACGCAATCACGGGTGACAGGAACATGCTGCACATCATCGATCCAAATATTTGTATCGACTGCAGTGCGTGCGGGATGGTCTGCCCCGTTGAAGCGATTCGGGACCAGTTTGGTGAGGTGTGCAAGTTTATCCGCCGTCCAACACATCGACCCATTGCCGTCATCTACGAAGAACTCTGCTCCGGATGTGATTTCTGCGTTCACATCTGCCCCTGGGAGTGTTTAGAACTTAAGGACCCGGACACCGGCGAGCACGCCGAAAGTTTTTTCGGCATCTGCGAATTGGTTAAACCCAAGGATTGTGTCGGATGCAAGTTGTGCGAAGAAGTCTGTATCAAAGACGCTATTCGCATTGAATCGCCTGTCCTCGTGGAGTTAGATGAAGCCGCAGATTAACATTCAAGGCAACACACCCAAGACTCACGCAGCCCTTTCGCTGTCGAGGTTTGGAACCTCGACAGCCGCACGTAATATGTAGGGATTCATAGAAAATTGCGTAAGTCCTAACACCTTTGTAAGGGTGCAATGTTTCCAATGGCGAATATCCATCTTTACAAACCAAACCTTGTCATCGTCATTTCTGGACCTTCCGGCTCAGGGAAAAGCACCGTTATTAACGCCCTTTGCAAATTGGATGAAACGCTGCGGTTATCCATCTCTGCAACAACGCGTAAGCGGCGTCGAAGTGAAAAAGACGGTGTTGATTACCACTTCTTATCAAAAGCAGAATTTGAAAAGCATATTCAGCAAGGCAGCTTCTTAGAATGGGCAGAATATGGAGGCAACCTCTACGGCACGCTCAAATCTGAAATAGCCGCAGCACGCGAAGCCGGGAAAGATTCTATTTTAGAGATCGAGGTAAAAGGTTCTCTGCAAATTCAAAAGCAAAATCTTGCGCCAGCGAGAAGTGTGCTCATCTTCATTATACCCCCACCTTTGACTGTCTTAGCGAAACGCCTTCGCCGCAGAAAAACAGAATCGGAGGCAGAACAGAAACAACGATTGGACATAGCCAAATCCGAAGTCCAAGAGATTAAGAATTACGATTACTGGGTTAGCAATCCAGAGAAGGCAATCGAAGAGGCAGTTCAACAGATTCAGACTATCATCGCTGCAGAACGCTCCCGCGTTGATGACAAACTGATAGAGACAATTAATCCACTGCTCGGTATTGATGGCACAGATTATAGTAAACCCTAAAATAATCAAATGGAGATAACCATGGATACCATAAACGACTTTGGCTTCAAACGAAAAAAATATATGCCAGTCTTTCCAAAAGCAAACGGTAAAACGACTGTCTATATTGAAGGTTATCCGTGTGAAGATGACGAACCTATGGCCGCAACCTATTTTCACGGCGAACAGATTGCATCACTTTACGAACAGTTCAAGCGATACTTCGCAATTAATGAACTTGTTCACATCGGTATCGACAGTTTTATCTATTATAGTGAAGGCGACATCACAAAATGTGTGGCACCTGATATTCACATTGTGTTCGGGGTCGCGAAGTATCCGTTACGGCGTAGTTTCTATACGTGGGCAGAAGGTGCCGCCCCGGTTGCTGTCTTTGAGTTTCTCTCCGACGCGACGGCACGTCAAGATAGAAATGAAAAAGTCGGTGTGTATCTAAATGATATAGGTGTCCAAGAGTATTTTATCCATCAACCGGAGCTGAAGAAACCCGCAGAGTTTCGGGGGTGGCGGCAGGATCTATCAGGTAGTATTGTTGAGATGGAACCGGATGCGGAAGGTGGTCTGTTCAGTGAAGCGTTAAATCTCTACTTTCACTGCGAGGAACAACATCATACACACGTTAGACTATTGCGTCCGTATCTGCCAGACGGCACGCCGATTACGACTTCTATGGAAGAGCATTCCCTTCGGATAGAGGCAGAAACGCGCGCAGAAACAGCAGAAACGCGCGCAGAAGCAGCAGAACAGGAACGACAGGAAATGGAAGCCGAGCTAAAACGGCTCCGTCAGCAACTCGCTCATCACCAGAACAACGATATTTCATGAAGCATACGACAAACACAAATTATCAGTTGCAACACTCCTTTACGTTCTACATATCATCCTTCAGATTGCGCAAATAAAATCTTGTAATCCTCAAAAATATGGAATTCAGAGGGCGAACGATCATCTTAGGTGTTACAGGCGGCATAGCCATTCACAAATCGCTTGACGTGGCAAGCCAACTCGTTAAAAGCGGTGCTTACGTCCACGTCGTGATGACGGAGAACGCCACACGTCTCGTACAGCCCCTGCAATTCCAAGTCATCTCACGAAACCCAGTCCTCCTGAATCTCTTCGACACGGGGACAGATTGGAAGCCACCCCACATTGATCTCGCCGACCGTGCCGATCTATTCGCGATTGTTCCTGCGACAGCGAACACCATCGGTAAACTCGCCAACGGCATCGCCGATGACGCACTTTCCACCGTCGCGGTTTCCGTTCACTGCCCGATACTCCTCGCACCCGCAATGAACGGACACATGTATCAAAATCCCTTCGTCCAAAGAAACATCGACGCTTTGAAAGCCCAAGGTGTCCATTTCATCGAACCTGAAAGCGGTGATTTAGCCTGTGGGTATGAAGGTACAGGACGACTGAATACAGTAGAGACGATCCTCCAAACTATGAGTGATATTCTAAAGGGTCGCGATTCGGAGGGTACGCCCCCTACTAAAAGAGCAGATGATTTGCAAGGGAAACGTGTCCTCGTCACGGCAGGTGCAACGCGCGAATACATAGATCCCGTCAGATTTATTACCAACCGCTCCAGCGGAAAGATGGGGTATGCTATCGCTGAAGCGGCAGCACAGCGCGGCGCAGAAGTCCGTTTGATTAGTGGAACCGCCACTGTCCCCGCACCCGTCGGTATTAAGATCGAAAAGGTCGAAACAACGCTCGAAATGCACGACGCTGTCCTGCAAGCATTTGATGAAACGGATATCGTCATCATGGCAGGAGCACCCGCTGATTATCGACCACGCGAATTTACGCCCCATAAAATCAAAAAAACGAACGACACATTAACACTCCCACTCGAAAAAAATCCGGACATCGCACAGGCTCTCGGCGAACAGAAAACCCATCAAACGCTCGTCTGCTTCGCCGCCGAAACCAACGACCTCCTCGAAAACGCGCAAAAGAAGTTAATCCGTAAAAACTGCGACCTCATTGTCGCGAACGACATTCTTGCGGAAGGCGCGGGATTTCAATCCGATACCAACATTGTCACCTTACTGGATCGGCACGGCACCTGCGAACAACTGCCACGCGCCTCAAAGCGTGACGTAGCGGATGTTATTTTAACAAAGGTTGTTTCGCTATAGTTATAAGTTATAAGTTAAGAGGTTAGAAGTTAAAGAGGGTTTGGGTTGCAAGCAAAACGTTGGGGGTGACTCACCTCTCTTAACCAACAACCACTCCCCCGACAATCCTTCAAAAATGAACCACCAACAGGTCCGCGACTTCTTTGCCCTAAATCAGACCCGTCCCAAAAAACAGTTAGGACAAAACTTCCTCGTTAACCCAGAAGTCCTCAAAACTATCGCCGAAGCAGGGGAACTGACAGACACCGATACAGTCATAGAAATCGGTGCTGGTTTAGGGTGTCTCACGGATGTGTTAGTGAGGCATGCCAAACGCGTAATTGCCGTTGAAGTGGACGAATTGTTGTACAAGGCTTTAGAGGCACAATTTTCGATGGATTCGCGCGTTCAACTTTTTAACTCTGATATTCTTAAATTGGAACTCGATTTATTGTTGTCTGACGGTCTATGGAACGAGTCTACGACTTGTTACGGCACATGGAGTGTGCCTACTACTTTTAAAGTCATCGCTAATCTGCCCTACAGCATCACAACACCCATCCTGTGGAAACTCCTCTCGCATCACAAAGAGATACATAGTTGTGTGTTGATGATGCAGAAGGAGGTTGCTGAAAGGATCGTCGCCGGACCGGGAGGAAAAGATTATGGTGCGTTGACAATTGGGGTTGGCTATCGCGCCGATACGGCATTAATCTCGACTCTATCGCCAGAAAATTTCTACCCTGCCCCCAAAGTGGATTCCGCACTCTTAAAACTGACAATGCGTGAAAACCCAAAGGTTGCCGTTGACGATGAGGAACTTTTCTTTAAAATAGTACGGACAGCGTTTCGGACGCGACGAAAGATGCTAAAAAACACCCTAACCAGAGGCAGACTCGCACCGGCAGAGGTATTAGCCGCCGCATTTGAGGAACTCGGCATAGCACCACAGAGACGCCCCGAAACATTAGACATCACGGAATTCGCAGCCCTCACCAATTTCTTGTCTCGATCTTAGGTATTTATATTAATTTTAAAGTCTGTAGGGGTTGGGTTACCCAACCCTACGGAATCACAATCGGACATCCAATTCAAAAAGTTGCCAATGCACAATCTTCAAATCCGGTCCTTCACGGCGAAATTCAAATTGGCAACGGGCTTTGAGCTCCCTTAAATCGAGATCTTCTCCCTTTTCGGCGTTTATATCAAGCTGAAGCGTTACCGCCGCTTTCCGGGCATGTGTAATATCCATCTCCATATCCTGGAACAGGAATTGAAGTGAGACATACTCCTCAAAGAGTTGGGTCATTGCCGGAACAACATCCGCATAATTCTCAGGAATAATTCCTGATGCTACACCGAAAAGTGTCGCTGGATCGTCAGCAGCGACGTACGTCTCCGAAAAGAGTGCCTCAATTGCTTCAATGTTTTTCATATCTACAGATTCAAGGAGGTCAGCAAAATTGTCAAAAAATTCCTGTATCTCCTCAACCGGATCCCGAAGTGGTGTCAACATAATATCCACAACCAAACGCTGTTGATTGAGGGTAATGGGCTGGCTATACGGTTTGTAATCCGGATCTGAAACAATTAAGGTATGGGTATCTCCATAAGGAACACCTTGAAAGGCGTAAGCACCATCCACGCCAGTTTCGATCGATTGTTCCAGCAGTGTTACAGTTGACCCAGGAATTCGATTCCCTGTTCCAGCATCCGTGATGCTTCCAGAGACTGCTCCGTATTCAATCACAACTGGTTCTTCAGGTTCAGTTGTCTCTTCCGCTTCCCCACATGCAAAAATACATGCCAGCAGTAACAGAAGTAAAATATTTTTTTTCAATATCATGGTCTGTTTGCCATCCTTTAATGGCTATCAGTTATCAGCACTCGCTGGTCAGCCAGAGAGCCTCGTGGCATTCAAGTGAGCCGCGCATTCCAAACACCGACAACCGACAACCGAAAAGTCAGATTTTATTAGAATCGAAAAACTTCTCAAGCGTTTGTGAATTCGGCGGTTTCGTGAATAGAGAAACGACTATCAGCGTGACAGACGAAACAGCAATCAGAATCGCAGCAGGCATAATACCGGTTCCGTCCACACTATACCCCGGTGTCCGCCAGTTTTGAAGAAAGAAATAGAGCCATAATAAGATAACACTTATAATCGCGGCGAACACTCCCAACTTTGTGCTGCGTCGCCAAAACAACGCCGCAACCACAATCGGAAAGAGACCCGCAAATCCGGTGAACGACCAAATAGCAAGTCTAAAAATACTCGGTGTCGCAATGAGTGAGATTAGATAGGTAATACAAAGCACACCACTCACAAAGAGCCGCCCGACCCATACCCGCTGTCTCTCCGAAAACACTTCCCGGCGATAATGCTCAACAATATCGTGTGTGAACATGCTCCCAATAGCAAGCGATTGTGAATCCAATGAGGACATAATCGCCGCGAACACTCCGGCTCCTAAAAACCCAGCCAAAACACCAGGGGCATGCATACTAATCATCTGAATCAGTACGTTGTTTGCCTGCGCCCCCTTTAAACCGGGAACATCTACACTCCCCAATATTCCGAGCAGCACACTCGGAATCCATACAATCGCGATACACAATGGATACAGAATGATTGCATAACGGAATGTTCCCACATCCTTGGCTGTTAAGAAATGTGAAAAGATATGTGGGAACATACCAACACAGAGCGGAATACAGAGATACGTCAATAATTCCAACGGTTTTATATGCTCCGCCTGCATCAGCAAACCCGTATCTACTTTAGAGATAGCGTTTGAAAACCCACCCATCCGATTCGTGATAACAAAAAACGTGATGCCTCCGAGGGTCATGAAAACGAGCGTCTGGAACGTGTTTACCCATGCAGTGCCTCGCATGCCACTGTAGGTAACGTAACAGAGGACGACAGCACAGATGAGTAAACCCCCACCCCACTGTGGAATCTTGCCATCTGTGAGTGTCGCCAATGTCCCGCCACCGCCCATCACTCCGATAAGTAGATACGGGATGAGCAGCAACACAAACACGATGAAAAGAAGCAGCCCCAAACCATCGGATTCCCACCGGTCGCGGAAGTACTGTGCCTGTGTCACATAACCGAACCGCTTTCCGAGCCGCCACAGACGAGTTCCGATGAAAAGAAACACACACGGCACAACTATCGCTGAAGAAGAAGCCATCAACGCAAAAACACCGATACCTCTGTGATAGGCTTCACCCGATGCACCGAGGATCGAGAACGCCGTCATGTTCGTGCCAAAAAGCGTCATCAACAGGATAAACCAATTGATTGTCCGACTCGCGACGAAGTAGTCTTCCGCAGTGTTTCGGAAGAGTTTATGGCTCAGAACACCGAGCAACAGCACCATAGCGAGGTAGATAAAAATAATCGCAAGACTCATTTCTCTCCCCAATCCCCGCGCGCTTTGACGAAGGCTGCCATTAGCAACGTCGCCACAAGGCAGTAACCGATATGATAGAGCAGCCCTACCGGTATGCCCAAAACGAGCTGCGGTGTCTTCCAGAACCAGAAATCGTTGTGTAGTAAAAACAGTAGCACGAGCAAGCCGGACAACAACCATCTAACCGGGTTTTTCATGACGCGCCTCCTTTTTTGCCAGCCAATTATAGTAGAAAACGGCAATACTTGCGAGGACAACTATTCCATGAATCCACACGAACTGCATGCCGGTCGGTAGAAAAAAGAGAATGAGCGCAGCAATACACAAAATGCCGCGCGTCCATAGCGTCAGTCTGTTAAAGATATAACCAGCAATCGCAGCCGCAAAGATAATCGTCCCAACTAACGTTAGTGAGAAATTCCCGAAAACCGTCCACATATCCGGCGTACTACCATCCCCACTCAACCAGAGTAACGCCGGTCGCAACACAAACACGTAAGGCAGTGCAAAACCGACAAGCGCGAACCTGAACGCAGCGAATCCCGTTGCCATTATCCCCGAACCCGCGATGGCAGCTGCAGCATACGCCGCCAAGGCGACAGGTGGAGTTACCATCGACATCATTCCGAAATAGAAAATGAAAAAATGCGCAGCAAGTGGAACGACCCCCAAATCCAGAAGCACGGGACCCACCAAAATAGCCATCAATAGATAACAGACCGATGAAGGCAAGCCCATTCCCAGAATAATCGTCGAAATCATCAGAAAAAACAACGCTAACATCAGATTCGTAGACGCAATCGGCAAAAGTGTTGAGGGCAGCTTGCTACCGATACCCGTTAGTGTCACCACACCTAAAATGATACCGACACACGCTGCAGCTGCAATCAGCGACACACCGCTCTGTGCAGCGTTTCCCATCGCCTTTGAAATCCCCGAAATCCCGACGCGGGTTTTAGGATGAAAGAGACCCACAACCAATACAACTAACAGACTCCAACTCACCGCCCGGAAGGGTGTAGCACCCATTCGCAGGAAAACAATCAGTGTGATAAACGCCGTGAAAAAGACGACACCTTGCATCTTAGGAAGTTTGTCCGTAGACGCACGCGTTTGATTTTCGTCCGTAGCATCGACATCCGGAGCACTATCCCACGCGGCGTTCCCGATATGTTTCGCCAAAAAATGCACCATACACAACATCGCCACATAGTAAAGGATCGCTGGTAATAATGCAGCTTTGATGATCTCAAAATACGTAACAGCAGGCTCTACGATTTCGAGCATCATATACGCCCCTGCGCCCATGATCGGTGGCACCAACGCGCCACCAGAACTCGCAGCAGCTTCAATACCTCCCGCCATCGCCGGTTGGAATCCGGCGCGTCGCATCAACGGAATCGTGAACGTACCGGTCGTTGCGGTGTTCGCAACGGCGGAACCCGACAATGATCCCATCATACCGCTGCCCAACACGGCGACCTTCGCAGGCGCACCTGCGCTTGAACCAAACACACGCCTCGCCAAATCCAAAACGTAACCGGTTGCTCCCGTGCGTTCCAACAACGTCCCAAACAACACAAAAAGAAACACATAAGTGAACATCACTCGCAGCGCGACACCAAATGTGCCTTGACTGTGCAGAAACGTCTGGCTGACAATCCGTTGAACGGAATATCCGCGATGCGGAAACAATCCATCCGGCATAAACTGACCAAAGCCAGCGTAAAGAAGAAACGCAAGAGAGAGCAGCGGGAGCGTCACGCCAATAGAACGGCGCGTCCCCTCTAAAATCAAGATAAGTCCAAACCCGCCAACCACATAATCCAATAGCCGTTCCGCCCCCGCCCGATCCCCGAGGGACTTATCACCTAACCAAAATGCTCGGAAGATCGGTTCCGTTTGACCGACAACATAACCGAAACAGATAATCACACCGACTATCAGCACGATATCCAAAAGCCGAAAGACAAGGTAGTCCGCAAAACGTGGATGAATAGGGTATTTCAAGAATACCACTATTAACCCCAGCATCGCAAAGAGTGCCAACTCAGATTGTGGTGCAAGCTGCGGATAGTTAACCTCGATTAAGATAAAGAGGCACAGCAGCACCGAGACTGCAAGAAAGATGTTATTTTTTATCTTTTCTCTCAATAGATTAACCAATTCTGCTTTTTGGATCTGCTGGTGTGATTTGAACTTCCACCATAACTGTCAATTTTAGAAAAACAACCATCGCGGACCGAGTTTTGCGGCGTACTCGCCCAAATGCGAACTGCCTTCCTAACCGAACCGAGTTTTACACAGAAACCTTGAAACTTTCAAAAACCTCTTGAATCCCGTAGGGATGGTATCTGTGTAGAAAAACGGGACCTCACAGACCTAAGCCCGGTAGGGGCGGCATTTGTAGAGAGGTTGTTACTTGAAAAATCCCTAAATTGACACCTATAGTGTAGTTTGAACTTCCACCTATTTTCAAAGCGAATAACGGGATACCCTAAATTTCTTTAAGTTTAGCAGGAAAGAAGCGGTAAATCAAGGGAAAAGGGTAGCACTACCCACTCGTGATAGGTCAAATGTTTCATTGTGCCCCTGAATATCAAATTCTGTTTGCTACGAAAAGGTTCGGAATTGCCGAGTCAAATCAATCTGCTGCCCAAAAAATATGATCATTTTGACATCCAGTGTTTCTTCAAACAAGCATCCGAGGTGACGAAGCGGATTTTCATATCTGCTTCCAGTACAAGTCCACCACGCCAGCGGTGTCGGAATCACTGCTTGAATTGATTTGATAACTTCTATTGGATCCACATTCGGCACAATCGGGTCCCAAATCAATCCGCTTGGATAGCCTTCCGACGACTCAGACCATTCTGCATAACCAATGATGTCGCTATCGCGACGTAGGACACGGTAATTATTCAAATTGAACTGATTTACCTTCACGTGCCCTGGTGCCCACAAAACTCGGAAATTCTGCCTTGACCATCTCTTATCTAATTGATGTAAGACCTTTAAATCTTCAAGACGCGGGTCTGTCCATTTGAGTTGAGAGTCCTCCGAACTCGGCAAGAGTTGTGTGCGTAATGTTCTGGTAACCTCCTGATATCCGACCTTCCGATATAATCGAAGAGAGGCTTCCGTATTTAGGTCAAGGATACTTCCGCAACAACCTTTCCTCTCAAAGTAGGTGTGCACCTCCTGCATCAAACGGGTTGCAATGCCTTGCCGACGCATATCCGGGGCGACAAAGACATCCATAACCTCTCCGAATTTCTGAACCTTTCCCTCAATATCGAGTGTAGTAAGTTCACCCATAACATGTCCAACAACCCTTTCATTGAGAAACGCCAAACGAATCCCTTCAGGTTCAAGGTCCTCATCGTCAAACTTATGTCGAAACCAATCTTCATTGGTATTAGGTCGAAATGCCAAGACAGCGTCATCATCGCCAGGCATCCAATGTCTGTAAACGATTGTATTGCGCATACGTCTCCTTTCGTGTAAATCACATCTGACAAAACAGATGTACCCCTTGAAGTAACCACATAACGCGCGGTACTTGAAGGGGCTTGTCGGCGTATATTAAGAGGTTCAAGTTTATGGGAATTGCCCAGCAGAGCAACGGGAACAGTGAAAGGGCAGTGGAATAAGACTAATTTTAAGAAGTTAACACTTTGAGAAAGGAAAAACCAACTGTTAACTTTCGAGAAAAGAAGTAGAATCAGTGGTGCACGCACAGCAATTGCCAAAGCGGTTAGCACCTTGTTCAAAAAGTTTCTGGTTGAGGTGTTTAGATAGAATCGTCAAGTCATCTTCTTGTTATCTCCGCTGATAGAGTAAGGAAATTATACACACTAAAAAATCGTTTGTCAAAAAAATTCTAAAACATAATCTTTGAACATGGAGAAAAAACAGAAACTATCTTAATTCTCGGTCCGGAGTGCGTCAATAGGTGAAAGCCGCGCCGCCCGCATCGCGGGGTACACGCCGAAACTAACACCCATGAAAACCGAAAAAATAACAGAAGTCAGTATCCAAGGTAAAGAGAGAACGACGGGCCACTCAGGCAAAATTGGTACGATGCGTACGGCGAGTCTTGCCATTCCGTGCGCCGCTAACCAACCTCCCGCGATACCAAATATGCCACCACAGAAACAGAGACATATTGATTCTGTCAAAAATTGCCAGAAAATGTGAATCTGTCTCGCTCCAACCGATTTTCGTAAACCGATCTCCCGCGTTTTCTCACCGACGGAGACAAGACACATATTCATAATACCGATGCCGCCAACGAAAAGCGAGAAACTTGCGATACTTCCCAACGCGATTTTTATCATCTTTTGCGTGTGCGCAAGCCGCTGAATATTACCTTTCGGTATCCAATAACCGATAAAGTCATCTTTCCCCCGGTGTCTTTTGCGAAGGACATCTTTAACCGAATCAATGACACTGTAAACATCCGCATCTTTTTGAAAAAAGAGAACCAATCTATCAACATACGGGTTGCGGAAAATCCGTTGTTGACGCGTTGTCAGCGGGACACAAATGGTATCATCTAAAGAACGCCAAGAACTGAGACTACGACCCTTTGCTTTCATCACACCGACAACACGTAGCCTCACCGAGGGCAACCGCCAAGAAAACCGCACCTTTACCTCTTGACCAATAGAAGAGGTTTCGCTAAACAATTCACTGGCAATACTGGCACCTAAGACACAGACCTGAGTTGCGTTTTCAATATCGTTCTCGGAGAGGAATCTGCCCTCTTGAATCTCCCAGTGCATACCGAGTGCATAGTCTGCGGTGACACCTTCGAGACGCGGAGCGGGTCGACTGCCGTATCGGCTACTAACGAGGTGCGGGCTGAATACTTCATTTTTCGGTAAAACAAATAAGACGTTGGGACATTCTGCTTCAATGGCATGAGCGTCCGCAAGCGTATACCGTTCAGTTGTCCGCCGCACGAGCCCTCGCCGCTTCCAAATGGTACTCCGTGTCCACAATTGGACTTGGTTTGCACCACCAAGTTTTTCAAGGTCTTTAACGATGAGACGTTTCGCACCATCGCCGATAGCCATCATGCATAGCACACTTGCAATCCCGATAAGAATACCGAGAATGGATAACCCAGCACGCAATCGGTTCTGAGAAAGATGTAAGATACCCGTAGCGACAACATCATGGATTTCCATTTTAGTAGATAAGGTTTCATAGCCCAGAGAATGATAATACCATCAAGACTTCCACCTCCAAGCAGGACCTCATCTGCTAAAAAAGAATGGTAGCCAGATATCACCGTTATAGAAAAAGGTAACAACCCTAATTTACCACTAATTTTTTAGACTTAAAGAGGGAAATATTTGGGAAAAGGTTTAAGAAAATGAAAAAACGAGGAAAAAGCGGTTTCCCCCAAACAAATCACAAACAAATTTTTTGCTTGTATTTTCGTGTGTTTGTGGTATACTCTTAGGTAGAAAACTTCACCTACACTGTTTGGAAAAATCTCTATCACTCAACAAAGGAGAGTATCATGAAACATTTGGTCTCACTCACCGCTCTGATCGCTCTACTCGGTTGTGGAAGCGATTCAGACATTATAACACCGGATCCATCAATAAATATGGTCCAATCCGCTAAAAAACTTGAGCCGCCAGTCGAGGAGGAGCCGTTAGCAGAACTGCCCGATGTTATCGTTCAAATACTCAATCAGGGCCCACCGATACCACCGTTAGATCCCAATGTTATCGCTGAGATATTAGAGAAGGATCCACCGGAGCCCCCAGAATTAGAACCTCCAGAGGTACCCGAAGTTATTATCGCTGAAGTACTTGAGAATCCGCCAAAGATACGCGTCTTAAAACCACCCGAAGTTCCTGAGATTATTATTGAAATACAGCAGAATGATGACCCACCAATGATAATAAGAATAAACCCTCCTGAAGCCATGCCTGAACCTCCGAACGGGGATCCGCCGCCTGACGAGTAGTCGCGGCAGAACCAGTAGAGGATAAAGAAATATCCGTGATTTAGATTAAAACCCAAGTCGGAAATTTTGGCATGCACAGTAAAATCCGTGCCGAAGTTTCCGATTTGCTTATGAACACTCTTAGATTTCTCCGAACTTACACTTCAAGGAAATTTCTTGTGAGATTCTTGCTATATTTCTGTTGTTTATCAATTGTTCTTACAGGCTGCGGTTCTAAACGTTATGAGAATACACCACAGGATTCCATATACCTTCAGGCGAAAATAGATGCTGAATCGGATGCCAAACACGATGTCAATTTACTGGCTTACTTTGGAGCAGGCGTGAGTGCACCTCTCGCCGCAGGGATGTGTGCTTTGATGACTGGATGTATCGCTGACTTGCACTTTGGACATAGTCAGCCCGAACCTTCGTACATAATTGCTGGAATGAGTGCTGCAACGGTCTTCAGTCTATTGACTCGATATTATATGCGTCTCCATCCACCGAATCCGCCCCCTGAAAGATTGATCGGAAAATCGCCTGAATACGTCAAGTCTTACGCCAATGCTTATCGGGAGAAAATGCGATCGTATCAGATTAAATCAGGTGCCGCAGGATCCGCCTTCGGTTGCCTGACGCTAACCGGTGGGACTGTTATTATTATTGTCGGTGTGGTGGGTACGGATGAGTGATGGAAAGCAGTATCGTGATTGAGGGAGAGGTTCCAATGGAGGGGAACGGTCCCCTTTTCCGAATTGATAGTTATAGATGGGTTGGTTTGTTTGGAAATTGTGTTAAAATTTCTGGCGGAGCCTCTGAGGGCGAACTTAGCGCGTCTTGGGCTTCATAAAATTGGGCGGGTTCTGGGGAAAAGATAGTTGTTTTTGGATGTTCAGCTCTACAAGACCGACGTGCTGAAAAAAGAGGCAGATGCAATACTCTTTTTAGAGTTAGTACTTAAGTGTTATGCAACATTGGCTACTTTTGAAACGATGAGCAATGCACGAAATTGAGGGATTTATGAAATGGAAATTGTGTTGATGGCGGTACTGTTTCTCGTATTTGGTTTTTACACCTCAAGGCGAGAAAGCCGAATGAAAGAAAAGATGTTTGAAATCTACCGAGAACACAGACAAGGCAAGTGGGACCATGAAAGGGATTGGGAGAAGTATCCACCCCCGAAGTGGGTTATTGAAATGTATGCATCTAAAGAGAGTTTCGATAAATAGAATTAGAGGTATCCCTATGAAGACTATCGTCAACATAACCGAGTCCCGAACCTTTGTTAAGTGCAAACATAGAGAAGGTGAAGAATTATCCAAGAGCAGTTCGGTAAAGCCCTCAAGACAAACCCTCTCTTTTCTCGAACACTGAACACCTACGCCCCAGTAGGTAGCTCAACGAAACACTCGAAATCGCACGACCCCTTGTAAAGAAAATCCATTCTGAACAAGCACGCTCGACATTTGTGATTAGCAATATTATCCTTGAACTTTACAAGCATAATAACTCCAACCTTACCATTTACACAAAGCAAACACTGAATATAGGTGATTTGAGGGCAAACTCGATTATGTGATGGGTCAAGGCGATCAAACCCCTCTCCGACAGCGGGGATTCAATCCACCTATTACAGTTGTTAGGGTTGAAAGCGAATACAGTAAGCGTACCGAGTTTGTGACACAACACATCACGTGCTAAACCAGTATCGCGAACGCGCCGACATCACGCGCGGTGCCCTCTTCCGACATATCTGTCGCGGCGACCACATCCAACCGACAAGGCTTCACCCCTACTCAGCACGCCGCATTATTTTGACGTTGGATACGCCTCATTTAGTCCTGGACAGGCTGCTTCAACCTACCCCAGAGTGTTGTTTGTGTCTCCGCAGTCGGAGAAACGGATAAAGTACCTGTTGGCACCCATGTCGGACCCATATCTGTCTCCCGATGGCGTGTCAATCTGCGACGATTATCTACAGCACCATTGACATCTATGTGATAGATGTCAGAATTTCCCTCCCACTTTCCCAGCAAATTGTTCAACAGTGTGGACGAGAAAACCATCGAGTGTCCATCAGGGTGCCAGGCTGGCGACCAATCACCCGCCATATTGCGTGTTACCCGTCTGAGATCACTCCCGTCAATGTTTAGGGTGTAGATGTCATAATTTCCGCCTAAAACTACGGTAAAGGCAATCCGTTTCCCATCCGGAGACCACGCCGGCATCCATCCCGGTTCCGGTTGGTTTTTGAGTCTGCTCTGATTTCCGCCATCCGCATGCATGATATAAATACCAGCCGGGTCCTTGAAAGCACGAAAAGCGATGAATTGACCATCAGGGGACCAAGCCGGGGTGTTGTTCTTCTCATCCCCATGCGTCAACTGTTGGAGATTCGCCCCACTCGGTTCGACTTTGTAGATGTCAAACGTCCCTGCTCTCTCAGAGACAAACGCAATCCATCGTCCGTCTGGAGACCATGCCGGATTAAAGTCACGTGCCGGATGGTTCGTCAACCGGTGGGATACCTTTGTTTTGAGGTTCATCACATAAACGTCCTCATTGCCGTCCCGAGAGGAATTATAAGCCATCCACTGTCCGTCCGGCGAAAACGTAGGGTAAGTCTCATTGGCTAAGTGGTCTGTCAGCTGCTGGAGATTCTTGCCGTTGATATCCATCATGTAGATGTCATAATTTCCATTACGCTTGGAACTAAAAGCAATATACGGCACATCGGACGCGTATACATAAAGATTCGTCGCCAGCAAGAAATACACGAATAGCAGGGTCGTTCCCAATACAATATAGGCAAGTTTTCCTTTCATTTTTATCTCCTCCACGTATGCCAGTCAGAATTGATTTTACCACTTTATCTACTCCGATGTCCTTCATTTAGTCGTGGGCGGTCTGCTTGAGTCTGCCCCAGAGTGTTGTTTGTGTTTCCATAGTTGGCGAGACGGGAAAGAACCCTTTTGGCACCCACGTCGGATGCTTATCCTCCGCCGGATGACGCGTCAGTTGGCCGCCATGTCGCCCAAGCCCACCTTCTATAAGATAAATGTCAGATTTCTCATTCCACACGGAATAGTAAACAATTGATTTTCCATCAGGGCTCCAGACAGGAGCCAAATCATCCGCTGGATGGCGTGTCCTCTGCCTGAGATCGCTCCCGTCTACGTTTACGGTGTAGATATTCCGATCAGGCATTAGTAGAATATCCCGCTTTGCCTCTAAAGTCATATCACTAAAAGCGATCTGTTTTCCATCTGGCGACCATGAGGGCACTTGTCCCCGTCGCGGTTGATTTGGGAGTCGTCTCGGATTTTCGCCATCCGCATCCATGATGTAGATGCCGCTTCTGAAAGAACCGAAAGCGATGAATTGACTATCAGGGGACCAAGCCGCGTTGTAGTTATCCCACCCCTCGTGCGTCAATTGTTGTAGATTCTCGCCGTCTGGTTCGATTTTATAGATGTGATACCTCCCTGTTCTATTGGAGTCAAAAGCGATCCATCGCCCGTCTGGGGACCATGCGGGATTCGCGTCATGTTTTGGGTGATTTGTCAAGCGGTGGGATACCTTCGTACTGAGATTCATCACATAGATTTCGAGATAGCCATCATGCCGAGAGGACACATAAGCCATCCGCTGTCCATCCGGCGAAAACGTGGGCTGAAACTCATGTGTTGGGCTGTTTGTTAAGTTCTGGAGATTCTTTCCTTTTATATCCATGATGTAGATGTCATAATTTCCACTCCGCTTGGAACTGAAAGCAATATACGGAGCATCGGATGCGTAGGCGTATAGGTTTACCGCAAACACAAAGTACACCACAAGCAAGGTCGTTCTGAACATGATATAAGTCAGGTGCCGTTTCATTTTTATTTTTTCCACGTTTGCCAGTCAGAATTGATTTTACCGCTTTATCTACTCCGATGTCCTTCATTTAGTCGTGGGCGGTCTGCTTGAGTCTGCCCCAGAGTGTTGTTTGTGTCTCCGCAGTCGGAGAAACAGATAAAGGACCTATTGGCACCCAGGTCGGACCCATATCTGACTCCGGATGGCGTGTCAATCTGCGGCGATTCCCTATGATGCCATTGATATCTGTTCGATAGATGTCAGAAGTTCTGTCCCACCAGGACGAGAAAACAATCGTGTGTCCATCAGGTGACCAAGCGGGCGACCCCTCACCGTTCCGATGGCGGGTGATCCGTCTGAGATCTGTCCCATCAACGTTTAGGATGCAGATGTCATAGCCTCCGAAAAAAACTGCGCAAAAGGCGATCTGTTTGCCATCCGGAGACCACGCGGGTGTATATGCCTGGTGGGGTTGGTTTTTGAGTCTGCTCTGATTTCCGCCATCCGCATCCATGATATAGATGCCAGCCGGGTCCTTGAAAGAACGAAAAGCGATGAATTGACCATCAGGGGACCAAACCGGGGTGTTATTCTTCTCATCCGCGTCCGTCAACTGTTGGAGATTCGCACCACTCAGTTCGATTTTGTAGATGTCAAGTGTTCCTGCTCTCTCGGAGGCAAACGCGATCCATCGCCCATCCGGAGACCATGCGGGATTAAGGTCACGTGCCGGATGGTTCGTCAGTCGCTTAGATACCTTCGTCTTGAGATCCATCACATAAATGTCCTTATTGCCATCCGGAGAGAAAACGTAAGCCATCTGCTGTCCGTCCGGCGAAAACGTAGGATAAGTCTCATGAGCTAAATGGTCTGTCAGCCGCTGGAGATTATTGCCGTTGATATCCATCATGTAGATATCATAATTTTCATTCCGCCGCTTGGAACTAAAGGCAATATACGGCACATCGGATGCGTATACATAAAGATTCGTCGCCAATAAGAAATACACGAATAGCAGTGTCGTTCCCAATACAATATAGGCAAGTTTTCCTTTCATTTTTATATCCTCCACGTATACCAGTCAGACATAACGAGTTTAGTAATAATAGGGGAAATGGGCGTTGACAGAGTTTGCCGCTGCATCCCAACATCCACAACATAATTAGTCGTGGACAGACTGCTTCAACCTACCCCAGAGTGTTGTCTGTTTCTCCGGACTCGGGGATACAGAGAGAAACCCCTCCGGCACCCATGCAGGAGATAGATTCCTCCCGCCAGCCTTCACAAGCGGTTTTCCACGTCCATTTCCCATCGCATCTATAACATAAATATCAGCATCGCCAAATGATTTTTCATAAACATAGGCAATCCATTTTCCATTAGGCGACCAGACAGGCTGGCGAATCTCAGGAAACCGAACACCATCCTTGTTCCCCAATATAGGGGGACCCTCGGTGAGTTGACGAAAGTTCTTACCATCTATGTCAATCACGTACAAGTGCATGCGATCCTCCCTGGGGACAACCATACTGAAGGCGATCTGTTCGCCATCGGGAGACCAAGCACACTGACTTTGAATTATGCCATCGAGTGCTTGTACCTCTTTATCATTAATTCGTCTTAACCTTCTTCCATCGGCATCCATCACATAGATACCTTTCCTTTCATTACCCCGATGGTAGGAGACAAACGCGATCCGTTGGCTGTCTGGTGACCAAGTGGGTCCCACGTTTGTTCCCTTGTCGGTCAACTGCACCAGATGTGCGCCGTTGATATCCGCTTTGTAGATATCGGTCGTTAGATTGATTTTGACCCCGGGAATAAAGTCAAGATTACCAGAGGCAAATGCAATCCATTTTCCATCAGGAGACCATGCCGGTGTCCACTCTCTCTCGTGGCGGTTTGTGAGTCGCCAATGTTCCCCTGTCCTTATGTCCAAGACATAAATCTTGTAGGTTCCGTCTTGATTTGAGGTATAAGCCAAAAATCGTCCATTCGGCGACCACGTTAAATCTTTCTCATCTGTTGGATGGTTTGTGAGTGGACGGAGATTTTCGCCATTTGTATCCTGCCGATAAACGTTATAGTCTCCTGTTATGTTGGATACATAGGAAATGTATTGAGTACCATAAGTCTGAGCACAGATATTATTTATCAGCAGTGTATGGACTAACACCAATGCGACCCCAAATGCGAAATATACCCGTTTATCTGTCATCGCTGATTTCATAATAAACTCCTCTTGTTCGGCTATGCCTGAACTCCTATTCCCGTTTCACCTTTCCCCATAGTGTCGTCAGCAGCTCCGGTTGCGGTGAAACTGGCAACCCATACGAAGGATCAAACCAATCGCCCCCAAAATTTCCGAATCTTGGCATCCCAACATGTGTCAATTGCGTCTGGACACCGGTGTTTATATCAAGTTTGAAGATCTGGTGCCGTTCGTTAACTACCTTTGTATAAAGGACTTCATCTCCATTTGGTGATAGTTCCGGATACTGTGCCATAGGACCGGCTTCATCAATAAGTTGTTGGAGACCGGTGCCATCTCGATTGATTAGGTAGATCGTCTGCGTATCACGCCAATCGTCAGGAAGACGTCCACCCGGCAAGAGCGGCGGTAACGGCTTGTTATTCCAAGCAAATGTAAGTTTGTCACCGGATGCCGACCAAGATGAAGCACGTTGATGTGCATTTGCTTTCTTGGGTAGAAGTAATTTTTGTTCTTGTGTGCGCACATTGACAAGTGTAAGTCGACTACGTATTTGGCAAACAATTTCCGTTCCATCTGGCGACCATGCTGGACCAGTACCCGGTACAAATTGTTCTTTATCTTGTTCGCCAAGCGTCGCAATGTAGGTATGAAATGTGCGAGTGTCAAAGTTTATTTGATCGTAGGCGATCTGTTTTCCGTCAGGGGACCATGTCGGACTTCTTCTCATCTCTTTTGTCTTGGATCTGAAAACGCGTTGGACATTGGAACCATCTGGATCCATCAGATAGAGGTCTCGCTTCCCGCCGCGATCGGAGATAAAAAGAATCTTCTCGCCAGTCGGGGACCAAGCGGCATCCAGGTCCTGCGCGCGGTGCTGTGTTAGGTTCACCTGTTCTGAGCCATCCGGGTTCATGATGTAGACTTCGTAATTACCATCTCGTGCGGAGGTAAACAGGATTTTTGGGGTCGTCGGTGCTTTCGCGAAAACCGGAAGGACATCTACATTCAGAATTAACAAAGTGAATAAGAAAAGCACTAATAATCTCATCATTCTCATAAGACTTCCCTCCTAAGACCATCCTGCAATTTGAATAATAACTTCTAAATCAGCATCCGCTTCAAATATGTAAAGCTGATGTAAAGTTCTTGGAAAATCAAACACTTTTTTCAGCCAACCTTTTCGTTGTTTGTTCGTGCCTTTAACATTAAAGACACAATACATGTAGACAAAGGGTGCATAATTTGCAAAAATATGCCCCTCAATTATATTAAACATGCCCGCGCCCAGTTCGCTGAACGCAGCGCAATCGCACGCTTCAAAATCTTCTATCAAATTCACGTTAAGTACGAATCTCTTCTTCGGTTTCCCCCGCCTTCCGAGCTGCACCCTTAAACACAGTGTAAAGATACCAGAAAGCAGGCACCAACAGCACCCCCCCGGCAATCAGCACAATCAACAGCGGACGTAGCACCGTATCCGGTGCAGCTGTATTTGAAAAGGTTAAGTCTGGTGTGACAAGATACGGATACTGCGCCAGCCCCCAACCGAAAACGATGAGTGTAACCTGTATCGGAACGAGGATACGTGCAAGGTGAAATTGACGGTTCCAAATCGTCCAGATTGCCCACAACGCCACCGCACCCGTCAAGATGTGAAACGGGATTGACCAGACCGCGCTACCGAGTCCTCGTCGAATTGTAGGCGCACCTTCAGCCGATAATATAAAACTCAATCCCGCCATCACGCCGACACTCACTGCCGAGAGAAGCGCACGTCGCCGAAAATCCTCCCGCAACTCAGTGTCCTCGGTTTCAAGCGTGAGATACACTGCCGCGAGCAACGCACACAACGTCAAAGTAAAGAACCCGATTGCAAACGGAAACGGCGCGAACCACGCTGAGATAAAATCGGTCTCCACTTGTCCATTCTCCACATCAACGTGAATCGTGCCAGATGCGACAGCCCCCAACGTAACTCCTAACATCACAGGCGTAATAGCACTCGCAATCGCAAACAACCGGCTCCAACGTCGGTGTATTGTATCCGATTGGACATCATAAGTACGAAATACAAACGCCGTGCCGCGAAGCACAATACCGATAAGCATCAATGTCAGTGGAACATGCAAAGCCGTACTGATCGCCGCGAAGGCGACAGGAAACGCTACGAAAAGCAGAACGACAATCACAATCAACCAGACGTGATTTGCTTCCCAGATCGGGGCAATCGCGTGTGCGATAAGTGAACGCTGCGCTTTCGCACGACGACCCGTCGCGAAGAGATCCCAAATGCCGCCGCCAAAATCAGCACCACCCGTTAGCATATAAATAATCAGGGAAATAAGCATCACACATGCAATGCAGAATTCAAGGGTCAGCATAAGACTCTCGCTACCTCTTAGCAATTTTCAATGTTAGATGTTATCTCTTAAAGCAGCCTGAAGGCATGGAAGATTGGAAGAATGGATAGCAAAAGTAGTCCTTCCACTCTTCCAATCTTCCCTCTTTTCCATGGCTCCTTACAAGTCGGGACTCTGGAAGATCTGACGACGTAACAGGATAACAACAATAATTGAGAGGAAAATATAAAGCACCGTAAAACTGGCAAACGGAACGACGAGGTTCGGCATTGAGGTTACCGCCTCAGCAGTGCGCATGTAGTTATAGATAATCCACGGTTGCCTCCCGACTTCCGTGACCGTCCAACCCGCCTCAATCGCAATAAACCCAAGCGGAGCACAGAACGTGACAAAGCGCAGGTACCAGCGTTGGTCTGGCAGGCTTTTGTGCTTCCACGCGAGCCAACCACCGAGAACACCAGCGACAATCAATACGATCCCACACGCCACCATAATTTGAAATGCGAAATGCACAATTGCCACAGGTGGACGGTCTTCCCGCGGCACTGCCTTAAGCCCCATAATCTCAGCGTTGAAGTCAGAATGCGCAAGAAAACTAAGAGCCTTCGGAATCTCAAGCGCGTATCGGGTCTCCTCAGTGTCCTCGTTAGGAATACCACCGATGCGTAAAGGCGCGCCGCGCTCCGTCTCCCACTGCGCCTCCATCGCTGCGAGTTTAATGGGTTGGTGCTTCGCGAGCTTCTTGGCACTAATGTCGCCTGAAATCGGTTGGAGAAGCGCGAATACACCACCAACACTCAAGGCAATCGCGAACGCCCGGCGATGGAAAAGGTTGTTCGGATCGCGTCGCAGAAAATAGGCGTGGATGCCCGCCACTGCAAACCCGACTGTCAGAAAAGCAGCGATGGTCATGTGAAGTGCTTGGCTAAACGACGAAGGATTTAACATCGCCGCAATCGGATCAACGTCTGTCACTTCGCCATTAACAATAGAGAACCCGGTAGGCGTGTTCATCCAGGCATTCGCGGTGACAACGAAAATACCGGACAAGGTACCGCCGAGCAGCACCATCACACCAGCAAACCAATGTGCATATTTTGGAATGCGGTCCCAGCCGTAGAGGTAAAGCCCCAAGAAAATCGCCTCAAGGAAGAACGCAAACCCTTCCAATGAAAACGGCATGCCGATGATCGGACCGGCGTAAGCCATGAAATTGGGCCACAACAAACCGAGTTCAAAAGACAAGACAGTGCCAGAAACCGCCCCAACAGCGAACATAATCGCAGTGCCTTTTGCCCACCGCTTCGCAAGCGTCAGGTAAATCTCCTCTCGCGTTTTGAGCCATAGTCCCTCTGCGATCACCATCAGCAGCGGCATCGCTATACCGATCACCGCAAAAATAATGTGAAATGCAAGTGACATCGCCATCTGTGCGCGTGCTGCCAATAAATCTGACATGAGAGTAACCTCCTTCATGCGCCAGCTGCACATCAGTGAGCGTCACAGGCACCCACCCTATTTGCTAACGACAAAGACACATCACGCAACCCACGGTTCAAGACCAAGGAGTTTCTTTCCTAAAGGTGTCAATTCCGCTGTTTCACCCTGGTAATGCTCCTTTTCTTTCGCCTCTTTCCCGAGACCAGTTAACCGTTCGCGCCATCCTTTAACACGGCTTTCGTTTGTATCCTTACCATCATTTGGTGCTGGTGACATCGTGATGTATTGTGCCATCCGAGGACGCACAGCAGAGTTCGGACTACTGCCGTGTGGCAATGCACTATGCCAGATAACCAGATCCCCCGCTTTTCCTGCAACGGGTACCGCCTCTGCCTGGTAGTCTCGCACAACTTCCCGCGGGTTCGCATCATCAGGTAAGTCCCCCAACCATTTTTCCAACTTCCGATGGAAGCCCGGAATACAAGTGAACGCGCCCTGATTCCCCGGGGTATCCGCCAGATATAAAACACCTTGCACCTTCAAACGTACCGGCATATTATCTAACGACATATCCCAATGTAAATAAGGACCGGTAAACTTCCAGTCTGGACGTTCCGGCGGATTCATGCTCGCACGATCAAAACTAACCCAAAGTTTCTCGTTCTCCCAAATCTCTGAAAACGCCTGATGGATGCGAGGGTATTGGCGGTTATTCCACAACGCCTGATGCTGATAAATCTCCACCATGATGCTCTTGCGCGGTGGCTCAGGATACCAACTGTCCGGGTCGTCGCGGTCCATCTCAAGAAAATCCCAGACGGCTTGTTCCGCGGCGCGGCAATTCTCAAGTGGTACCGCCTCCGGCACAACGACGTAACCGTTCTCTTCCCAAAAATCCAAGGCTTCTGCGTCAAAAACTGGCATGAGTCTCTCCTTATTAATCAGTTCAGTTTCGAGTTACCCTACGAACAGAGAAATGTTTTAACTGCTCAAAGATTACTGTCGTGTTAAGAATACCACAAAAAATTGAGAGAATCAAACTTTAATGTCCGAAAAATTTTCTTGCAATCAATTCAGCCTTGTGCTAAAGTACGGATACTTCAACCGGCGAAATTTAGCGAACACTGAGACGAAGGAGAGCCACAATGCTCAAAGCAGGATTTATCGGCGCAGGAGGACGCAGCCAAGGCGCGCACTACCCAAGCGTAAATCGTTTGGAAGATGATGTCGAAATGCTCGGTGCCTGTGAACTGGATGAGGAGAAACTCGCACAAGTTGCCCAGAAATATGAGTTCCCAAACACCTTCACAGATCACCGGAAGATGCTCGACACACTGGACTTAGATGTCGTCTATTGTGTCATGAACGAGAAGTGGATTTTGCAACCCGCCTTGGATTGCCTCAACGCTGGCAAGCATCTATTTATTGAGAAACCTCCGGGTGCGAACAGCGACGAAACACAACAATTACTTGAGGCAGCGGTGGCAAACGATGTCTACTGCATGGTAGGGTTTCAGCGTAGATATGCTGCTGTTACACGTGAAGCCATGCGGCGCGTCGCAGAGAAGGGACCCGTTACATTAGCCGTCACCACCTTTAACAAACAGATGTTGGGCGGAAATCGGGAATTTACGACAACCCTTTGGAACGATGTTTGCCATGTTGTCGATCTACTCCGCTATATGGCAGGTGGTGAACCCGTAGAAGTCACCGCGCATCGCGACACTTTTGGTGCCGAACAACGCAACTTTTACACCGCCTTTGTCCGCTTTGATAACAACGTCACAGGTGTACTTTTTGGGAGTCGCGCATCGGGTGGACGTGTCCTACGTTCCGAATTGCACGGGGTTGGTATCGGTTGTTATATGAAAATTCCCGAAGAAATCGAAATTCACGAAGATAACAATAGAAGCGTTATGGGAGGTTGGGAAGTTGATCAAGTGGACCAGCGTGACAGCCCCAGTTATGAGGGTGTACTAACGATGCACCGTCACTTTGCCGACTGCGTCCGCAACCGAGAAGTCCCGCTCACAGACCTCCGTGATGTTATTAACTCCATCCACCTGGTTGATCAGATAGAAGGCCCTCTACCAGATTAACCCATTCGCTTATGTGGACAAACATCACAAATTGGAGACTTAATCCATGCTTGACGAACGACATCTACAACATCAGATTACTGACGAACAGCACCAAAAGCTGAACGAGGACGGATATTTCATCGTTGAAAACGCGCTCCCATTAGATCTCGTTGAACGTCTTGAAACACGGGTAGATCGCATCTACCAAGACCATCTCGACGCTGGCTATGATCCACATACCAAAAATCAGATGACTGAGCACAGCAATTTTTTCTACCCGAACTTCCTCGGCACTGATCAAATTTTCGTGAATATCCTGGACTGGCATAAAACATTCCCGAAGGTCTGGGGCATTCTGGGATGGAACATCTATTCCTACCACAGCCATTTCATCATCACACCACCTCGTCCTGATGAGGTTCGTGGCAAACCTGCCCCACTCGGATGGCATCAGGACAGTGGACGTGTCAACACGGAAATTGAAAGTTCACCGCGCCCACGTCTCTCAATAAAAGTCGTCTATTGGCTCTCTGATTGTTCCGAAACGGGACGCGGGAATTTCTATGTGGTTCCGGGAAGCCATCTCTCGGACAAACTTGAGAAACCGGTAGACGGTTCGCTCCCCGAAGGCGCAACGCCAGTCTGCTGTAAACCCGGTGATGCCGTTTTCTTTGACCGACGTATATGGCACGCCCGTAGTGAAAACGATTCGGACATCACTCGCAAGGGACTCTTCTACGGATACGGCTACCGATGGCTACGGAGCAAAGACAACATGACGATTCCACGAGAGATGTTTGAACGGAACGATCCGATCCGACAGCAGCTACTCGGTGGCGGAACCAATGCAAACGGGCATTTTTCACCCAAGGACGCAGACGTTCCATTGAAGGTGTGGCTTGAGGAACAGGGTATCCTCTCAAACTGATAGGACACCTATCACAACGTGACATTAATACAAGCACAAAACGGTGCCCTACTGAACAGAAATTCATTTGACACCCACAACAAAATAGCGTATAATTTCAGTAACAACATATTTAACGGAGGCATGACGCGATGTTTCAAACATGGCTTAATGCGAGCGTTTGGGCTGTTATCCTCATAACCGCTATTTTGATTCCAACAGCTTCAGGAGAGAAAGCAGTGAAAACGCCAGATACGCTAAAAGTGGGCATGATCGCCCCCGATTTTACATTGAAAGATGAAGAAGGCGTTGAGCGAAGTCTCAGCGACTATTTAGGCAAAAAGAATATCGTCCTCGCCTTTTATCCAAAAGATTTTACCGGCGGCTGAACGGCTGAACTTTGCTCGCTCCGGGATAGTTTGAGCGAGATAGAAGCAACCGACAGTGTCCTTTTCGGGGTCAGTGTTGACGATGTTGATTCACATAAGCGGTTTAGGGAAGAAGAGAAATTTGGATTTTCACTCTTAGCCGATACCGAATTTGAGGTGAGTCATCAGTACAGCGGCATCATCGAAAACTTCAACGCCTCAAAACGAACAACCTTTATCATTGATAAAGCCGGATACATCCGTGCCATTGATAGAGAAGTCAACGTCAAAACGCACGGTGAAGATGTGACCGCACTGCTCAAGGAAGTCCTACCGAAGGTAGAAGTTGGACAATCCGCACCAGATTTCATCGCAACTGATGGAACCGGTAAAACGCACCAACTCAGCGAATTACATCAGAAGAAAAATGTCGTATTAGCGTTCTATCCACGCGATTTCGGGCGTGGCTGAACGGCTCAAGTTTGCTCGCTCCGTGATGAGTCGAGTAGTTTTGAAAAATACGATGCACAGGTCTTTGGGATTACCTCAAACGACGCAGACTCACATCAGAAATTTTCGGCAGAAAATCAGTTGAACTTCCCGCTTTTGGTGGACACTGGACGCAACCTCGCGCTCCTCTACGGCGCTACGAATGCACCAGACGGCAAGATTCAGCGATTAGCCGTTGTCATTGACAAAACTGGGAAAATCTTGGAAATCGACAAAAACGTTAACGCCGGCACGCACGGCACCGACTTAGTCAATTTCTTCAAAACTTTGGAAACGTCAAATTAATTGATGACGCGTAGCAATTCATTGACAATCCCGGCATGCATCGCATGGTGCACCTCTGTTTTATTCAGCCCATTTTTGGTGCCAATTGTAACAGCTGCTGGGGTCGTCCAAAAACATGCGGACCCCCAAAACGCACTCCGCTGGTTAGCGATTGTCGTCTTGTTTGTTACCGTGCTGCCTGTCCTGTCAATAGCAGTGATGGTCCGGTGTGCTAAAGTCAGTGACTTTCATCTGCAGAACAGGGAAGAACGACTACTACCTTTATGCTGTACGCTTATCAGCATGATTGCAGGTACCGTTCTACTCCATCAGCTGGGTGCAGCACGCGAAATCGTCTGGGCGGGAGTCGCATACATTACAAATAGCGTTATCTTCTCCGCAATTACCCCGATGTGGAAAATCAGCTTTCACAGCAGTGTCGCCACGGGGTGCATTACTGTTCTCGTCATGCTCGTTAACCCACAATTCGGATGGCTATTTCTGCTGATTCCCTTAATCGCTTGGGCGCGGATCTACCGAAAACGGCACACGCTTCTCCAAACCGTTGTCGGCGCGCTACTTGCTATTGGCAACACGGTACTTGTTCTGGAGATGGCAAAACTTGGAAGCCAAAGTTGAATCGCAGAAAGGATTGGATGTGCGCTTCAGTCTCAAGTTATCGTGGGTGTTTGAGCGGAGGTAGGTTATCCCAATCGCATTCTAAGCAGAAAATACCTTCTCTGCCGAGCTGGCGCACACGCCCACCACATTCAGGACATTTAATTACCGAAGCAGAGTTAGTCTCTTCGGCACTCGGTGGAAACATGAGCAGCTGTTCTATTGGCACAGCCTGTTCCCGTTCCCCTACGAGTTCTAATTGCACACTTTCAATTATATCGCTGGTATTAAGTTTATACGGCGGTGGTGAATTTTGGGTGAGATTAATAAATTCGCTACGGTAAACCCGAATTGTGTCTTCTTCCCGTGCCTGTCGTACAAAAAGCGTATATTTATCAGGTGCGACCAAATAAGCTGCAGTATCTAAAATGTATCTGCGCGGTTTGATGGCTATCTCATACCCTCCGTAGTACAGCACAGAAGGGCTGGCATCGGGTTGGATCTGACAAATTTCAAAGAGTTCGTGAGAACGCGACACCGAGAGAATCAACGCATATTGTTGACAAGAATACTCAGAGAGACGCTCAAACGGCAAAAAAGCCTCCGGTTCCGCGTTATCTTCAAGGAAACCAATAAACGCTGTATAAGCATTCTCGGTAGCTTCTTGCAAAATTAACTGGCTTAACCGCCGTGGCTGCGACGCACGCGCCGGACCAGCACGCTCAATTTCTCGCGAGTACAACTCCGATCGCACATCGACATCAATAGGCTGATTTTCAGCATTGATACGATGCAGACGTTCAACAGGTTGGTCGGCGATCTTCAGAACAAAGGGTAACATAGCAACGTATTTAAACTCCTCAAACGAAGGATGTAACAAGTTTAGCACAGACTTCAGGTTTTGTCCAATCAAAATATACAAGTAGCGTAGATTTAAGTTTCATCTTTTTCATTTTTATGCTATATTAATTGAATCAGAAACAGAAAGGATACAGATTATGTCAGGACACTCTAAATGGTCAACAATTAAACATAAAAAAGCAGCAAATGACTCCAGACGCGGTAAACTCTTCTCAAAGTTGGTGAAAGAGATTACCGCAGCAGCGCGTATTGGCGGCGGCGATGTAGATATGAACCCACGACTACGAACCGCAATTGCGACAGCAAAATCAAGCAATGTTCCCAACGATAACATTGAGAAAGCGGTACTTCGCGGCACTGGTGAACTCGAAGGTGAAACTTATGAAGAAATCCTTTACGAAGGTTATGGACCCGGTGGTGTCGCAGTGATGATAGAAGCCCTAACCGACAACCGTAACCGGACTATCGCTGAGGTTCGACACGTTTTCAGCAAACACGAAGGGAGAATCGGTGAGCGGGGATGCGTCGCGTGGGGCTTTGACAAGTGTGGATTGATCGTCGTTACATCAGAGAGCATCGATGAAGAAGAACTCTTCATGACCGCAGCTGAAGCGGGGGCTGAAGATGTAACTGCCTCCGAGACAGGCATAGAAATCATTACCCCCTTTGAAATGTTCGACAGCGTTCTAACGGCAATTCAGGAAACATCCGCTGAAATCCAACTCGCTGAAATTAGCATGATTCCCCAAAGCACAGTGAAACTCGAAGGAAAAGAAGCAGAACGGATGCTACGTCTCATGGATGCTCTTGACGAACTCGACGATGTACAGAAAGTCTATGCCAATTTCGATATTCCCGATAACCTTTTAGAAGCCGCAGCTTAACGACCGCATCCAACTCGCGACTATTTGAGTATCAGTCGTAGGGGCAAGTTCTGATCATAACGCTCAAGGTGTTTGGTAAAATTCTTCACAGCATCAAAAACTTAGTGCGTAATGTAGTGGAGGACGGCTCTATGGGAAGGGACATCAAATGCAAAAATCACCTCACCCAACCGAAAGGAACACTAAAAAAATAATTCTTGGCATTGACCCGGGCATCGCAAATACTGGATACGGGGTGGTTGAATCTCACGCGAACCAACTTACCCCGCGCGACTTTGGAAACATCAGGACAAGCCCGGAAACAGCGTCAGAGGTGCGACTAAAACAAATTTACGATGCCGTAACCCATCTGATTGCAAAGTTCGCCGTTGAGAATATAGTACTTGAGGATATTTTCTTCAGCAAAAACGTAAGCAGCGCATTCGCCGTAGGTGAAGTCAAAGGGATCGTCAAACTTGCAGCCGCGAATGCGGACTGTCCCATTGCCTTGTATACACCAACGCAGGTCAAACAAGCGATTGTCGGTTACGGGAGAGCCACGAAATCTCAGATGCAAAAGATGGCACAGGCACTCCTTCAACTCAAGGAACCGCCTCGTCCCGATCACGCAGCAGATGCCCTCGCGCTCGCACTTTGTCATGCCCGTTCTTATAAAGTTCTTGAACTCCAAAAAAAGTATACACAGTAGCGCAGCGGATCTCTGTTTAAAGGAACGTTAGGATGATCTCTTATATCAAAGGCATTATCGTCCACAAAGAGACAAAACAGGTTATTGTAGATGTAAACGGCATCGGATATGCCATTGATGTACCACCGAGAGTTATAACGGATTTACCACCCATAGGCGATACCGTTACCTTCTATACATACTACAACCAAACTCGAGAAAATAAAATTACCCTCTACGGGTTCACCTCCAGAGATGCCTTGAGAGTTTTTGAATTGGCACTTACCGTTACCGGTGTCGGGCCCGCACTTGCACAAAACATCGTTGCGAGACTTTCCCCCACACAATTCCAGCGCGCCGTTCAGCGTGGAGATGCAACCACCCTCATGCGTGTCCCACGGTTAACAAAAGACATCGCCCAAGTCATCATCACTAAACTGAAAAAGAATATTATGAAAATGCAACTCGAAGGTGAGGCTGAACTCGGAGAGACGGGATCCCTAAATGTAGAAGTGATTAAAATGCTCGTCAATCTCGGCGCATCGGAACTCGAAGCCGAACAAGCCGTTGAAAAGGCACAGAAAGTACTTGGTGATTCTGCACAGCGAGAAAATTTAGTTGCGCAGGCACTCCGCTATATCCGAAATTAGTTTGAAAAAGTTTTCAGTTAATAGTTGTCAGTTTGCCTCGCAGTGAGAGTAATAAGAGATGTCGTGGCGGCCACAAGTGCTCTCTTAACTGATGACTTGTAACTATTACTAAAGTTTGGACAATGTTGTAAAGTTATGCTGCCTTGTCCAAAGGCAGGTGTGTATCCTCTTGAACACTCACCTTAATATCCTGCGAGTTTGTTTTTTCATTGAACTTAGCGAAAAATGACGACACCGCTATTTGCGATCGAAGATAAGCCACCCGCAAGCCTTGTGTGAGTTTTCTCGGACGATACCAATGAATGCCGAGATGTTGACAGACGTTCTGAACACTGATAGTTTTCTGTGTAGCATTCGGCAGTGTGAATATCAACTTCGTTAGACTCGCAGCGACAAAACTTAGCTGCACAAATCGATTGATACTTTTTCGAGATTTCAGCCGATAGGCATCAAATCCGAAGTGCTGTTTGACATCTCGAAAAGCTGTTTCTATGAGCCACCTCTTGCGATAGTATGTCGCAATCTGAGGTATCTCAAGCGTCAAATCTGTTGTAAAGACGCAGAAATACCGATACGGTTTTGATGCCTTCGGACGCTTACGAATAATGACGAGTCGAACATTCGCATCACACATCTTCGTCCGGACGACCTTTGAGGCAATCGAATACCTTTGACCGTCTATATCTGTGTCCTTATATCGGAGTCGGCGAATATCGAGACGGTCGCCATATTTTCTCGGTCGCCCGCGTTGACGGCGTTTCGTCGGTTTCGGTAAACGATAGAACACGGCATTAGATTTCGCACGACATAAGATATGATGTCCGAAACTCAATGCCATTGTAAAAACTTTTCGCCGTGCGAAGCCACGGTCAAAGATGATAAGTCCCGGAGGTATCTTTGAACAGATACGTTTCAACACCGCCTGACTTTTATCGCGAATCGACTGGGGCAGAATGAGTTTCACCCAGACGGGGAATAGATGCCACTGTGTCGCTGTCTGGCAAAGTAGACCTAACGCCCCAAACTCGTGTCCGTAATGAAACTTCGATTGATTCACGCGACGCTTTTGATAACTGAAGTTGCGGAAAAAATGCAATCCCCATTGTGCTATGCCTGTCTTCAGTGCCTTGGTCTCATCATAGACATAAACCCAATCGGTAAAATAGTGTTGGATGCGTCTGATGAGAACGCCAGCGACGGCATCGGCGTTCCATTTCCCCCGGGAAAGAAACTTCGGAAATGACCAATACTGCGTCTCTGACCCACTACATTGATAAAGGTCTGTCAGTGTCCCATTGCCTCTATTGGCGATGAAGCCAAAGATAAAGGCTTGAAAAAGAGCAAAGTTTTGTTGATTGAATAAATGACGAAAATCCGATAGAATACTTTCTAAGCAGAGAAGGAGGTTCATTTTTACGTTCCTTTCAAAACAAGCGTATGTTTATGAAAGGATACCTCTTTTTCTGCTTTCGCGCATCTTAATTTTTAAAATTGTCCAAACTATAGTAACTATTATAGGACGAAACAAAATGGACCACCACGAAATACCAGATTTCTCTGAGATGCAACATGAAGATGATGACTTTGGCTATAGCCTTCGTCCGGAGACACTGAGCGAATTTATCGGACAGGAACAAGCCAAAGAACAACTCCGCATTCACATTGAAGCTGCCAAAAAGCGTGGCGATGCACTGGAACACGTTCTACTCGTCAGTCCACCCGGGCTTGGGAAGACGACGCTTGCAAAAATTATCTCCAATGAAATTCAGAGTAACTTTAAACAAGCCATCGGGCCCGTCATGGAACGCCTTGACCTCGCCTCAACCTTGACAAATCTTGAGCGGACCGACATTCTCTTTATTGATGAAATCCACCAGATGAAAGGGCATGTGCAAGAATCGCTCTACCCTGCGATGGAAGACTATAAACTCGACTTAACGCTTGGTCAAGGACCCACATCAGATGTTGTCCAACTTCAACTCAAACCCTTTACGCTTGTCGGCGCGACGACACGTGAAGGATTGCTTGCCGGTCCCTTTCGAGATCGATTCGGTATCCGCATCCACCTCGACTATTACGAAGCAGAAGACATTCAACAAGCAATTCGTATTAATAGCGCGAAACTCAGCATTGATATCGATGAAGCCGCAGAATACGCATTAGCCTGCCGTTCTCGCGGCACGATGCGAATCGCAAATAAATTACTCGCCAACGTCAGAGACTATGCCCAAGTCAAAGGCAGCGGCACACTCTCACTTGAAATCGCAGAGGAAGCACTCGAATTCTTTCGCATTGATGAACGCGGACTAAATACACAAGATTATGCCTACTTTCAGACGCTTATTGAAAAATTCAAAGGACGCGCAGGGCTTAAAGCACTCGCTGTCGCCCTCAGTGAAGATGAACGCACTATCGCTGAGGTTTACGAACCTTACTATATCAAAGAGGGGTTTTTGATGCTAACACCGGGCGGACGTGTCGCTACAGATGCTGCTTATGCCTACTTTGACTATCCTGTAGGCACACAAACATCGCTGTTCCATTAGTTGTACATTTTGCTGACAAGGTTTCAAACCCCATCTACAGTTATGAAACTCACAGATTTCGATTACGATCTACCGCCCGACCGGATCGCGCAAAGTCCACTTCAACAGCGTGATGCATCACGACTTTTGGTAGTTGATCGCGATACCTGTGATTTTCATCACACTCAGTTTTCGCAGATTGCGGAATACCTACCGGACAATGCCCTGTTAGTCCTGAACGACACTAAGGTAATTCCGGCACGGTTAATCGGTAACAAAAGCAGAACCGGGGGAAAGATAGAACTCCTTCTTATTCGTGAAAAAGAGGCGGATATTTGGGAGGTACTCGCCAAACCGCGGCGGAACCTTCAAATCGGGACACAGATTGTATTCCGCAACGGAGTCTTGACAGCAGAAGTACTGGCAAAGCCAGAGAGTGGATACTGCATCGTCCGCTTCAACTACAGCGGTACGTTTTCAACCATTCTCGCCGATGTCGGCAATATGCCCTTGCCACCCTATATTCGTCGTCCACCGAATGCCGAAGATAAAGTGCGTTATCAGTCGGTTTACGCAACAACTGAAGGCGCAATCGCAGCCCCTACAGCAGGATTGCACTTCACACAAGAATTGCTGGAGGAATTGAAAGATAACGGGGTAGAAACAGCAACCCTAACATTGCATGTTGGACCCGGGACCTTCCAACCGGTGAAAGTGGAAGACATTCAGAACCACAAGATGCACGCTGAATATATTCACCTCACTGAAACAGAAGCGAACCGAATTCGCAGAGCACGCGAGGGAAGCACGAAAATTGTCGCCATCGGGACGACAGTGGTACGCTCTTTAGAAACGGCAGGGGCAACAGGGACTGTCCACCCTTATAGTGGCGATAGCGAACTTTTTATTTATCCGGGGTACCAATTTAACGTCGTAGATGCCTTGGTCACAAACTTTCATCTACCCAAATCAACCTTACTCATGCTCGTGAGTGCCTTCGCTGGACGAGACCTAATTCAGAAGGCATATCAAGAAGCACTTCAACACAACTATCGTTTTTATAGTTATGGCGATGCCATGCTGATCATTTAAAAAACAGAAGGAGAGATTTTATGGAAGCACTAACAGGTTTACTTGTTCCTTTTATCGCTATGGGTGCTATCATGTATTTTTTGCTATTTAGGCCCGAACAAGCCAAACGCAAAAGACATCAGACGATGCTGGAAAACCTGACCAAAGGCGATGAAATTGTAACAAATGGTGGGTTACACGGCAAAATCCTTGGACTCAGTAACGATAAGGACATTATTCTTATCGCCGTTGGAGAGTTGAACAACCAAGAGGTAAAAGTTCAAATCTCACGGAGTTCCGTTGCCTTTCTCAAAAAAGGAGGCGAACTTATCGAAGGCGAGTAGGTCCCAAACAAGACTCACGAATAATCGGGCTGCATCCACAACTGGTAGCCAACGCCTTCAGATGTTAGCGACACGATGTTATGCTGTTCTGGAGCTGCTAACACATCGTTGTTATACAACCGCACGCGTACCGTTTCCTCGCTATACGGTGAACTTGCGAACCGCTCATTTTCGGTACGCGTGATCTCAAAGACAGCACTCCCCGCCCCATCAAGAAACCTCTGGAAACAGATCGCCTCTTCCGGCGTAGGCATCCTGCGTGCATCACCTATCCCATCTGATGAAGAATTTTCCCAAATCCTGAGATGCGTCTCACTTTCATTTATTGACTCCCCAGCATCCAAAATAGCCGCTGCGGATTCTGAGTGAGATGGCACTTTGCACACCGCAATCTCAACACCGATTTCGCCTGCGAGAACCTCATAAGTTGTGTGATGTGGGATATAGCCTATACACGCCTCTCCATTGAAGACATCCGAACGTTCACCCAAAGCACCGTTTGCCTTGTTGCCGTTATGTCCCACCAATAAAGTACAGTGTCCACCTAACGCGATTAAAGCGACTTCGGTGTCATCAGAATGGTCAAAAAAGGTTGCTTCGGGAGTGAGATTAAGAATTCCGAAATGGAGTTTTGTGATGGCCATTTCGCCGGGTTTCACAATTTCGGTGTAGCCATCGGTAGGTGTGTAATTCTTAGATGCCGACATTGGATTGAAAATTCGATAGGTGTTCGACAAGACTCGCTAACGGAAGCCCAACGACATTAAAATAGCACCCCTCAATGCGTCGAACGAAAGCAGCACCCCGGCCTTGGATTCCGTAGGCACCTGCCTTATCTGACGCTTCCCCGCTCGCAATATAGGTGGTTATTTCGGCCCTGGATAACTCTCGGAAATAAACCTGCGTTGTCTCCGACCAGACACTGTTCCGCCCCGTTGCTGCGTCAATTAACGTCACGCCCGTCACAACCTCGTGGGAGTTACCACTAAGGTGTGTTAACATCGTTAGGGCATCCGCATCATCAGACGGTTTGCCGAGAAGTTCTCCATCCAGCGATACCAGCGTATCCGCCCCAATAATCACACCATCGTTGTGATCCTGAGCGACAGCCTTCGCCTTAATCAAAGCAAGTTCGCGCGTTATCTCACTCGCGGACTTGTTTGAATACATGCTAAGCGGGGGTTCCACAACATCGCTCGGACAGACCTCAAATGTTAGCCCGATCTGCGATAATAGAGAGGCACGTCGGGGAGACGCAGAGGCTAAAATCAGACGCGGGACTTTTAAAGTAGACGCGCGCGTTTGCATGTTATTTTAGGCTATACCACCGTGCATCCCGCTCATCGTGGATTTGCAACAGGTCTACACGGACCAGTTCCTGGAACGCTTTTTCAATACCCCTCTTTGAAAGCCCTATATTTTTAAGACGCTGGTCAGCCTCCGGTACGCGAAACCAGTCAGGCTTTTCACTCGAGGAATATTCTTTTTTGAAAACCCCTAAGACGCTATATAAACGCAAAGTCTTAGGCGGTAAACCAACAAGCGGATTAATCTTTGCAAAGGATTGAAGTGAACCATTTCGCATAGCTTCAGTCCATAGATAAGCAGAGTTATTCATACTTTGAATAACGTAGTTGTCTATGAATCGGTTACAAAAAACTACAAAAAACAACGTTAGGGCATTTTTTTATGTATATTCAACCGTTGTAACTCGTCATGATGCAGCAACCTCGCCGCCCAAGTTGCATTTGACAATATCTTAAACATCATGATAAACTTTACCAAATTTCAGACAGGACAGTGCGATATTGTTGCCTACAAATGAAAATCGTCTATCAGGGCGTTCCCTCCTACTTGGCACCTGCTTCGTTATTGCCATAATTTGCATCGTCTCCTATGCGGAACTCGTAATTACTTATATCCAAATCGGGTTTTTACAACTACCACCCGCAGTTATTGGGTTATTCTTCTTTCTCGTAATAGCGAATCGGTTGCTTGAAAAACTGAACGATCGACTCGGATTGTCCCCCCGCGAATTGATGTGCATTTACTGCATGATGCTTATCGCATCAATGATTTCATCGCGCGGTGTTATGGAGAAACTCATCCCCGCACTGATCGCAGTCAATTATTTCACCAACGAGACCAACAGTTGGGACACCCTCTTTTTCCCACACATAAAGCCTTGGTTGATTCCATTCTCTCCAGAACAGAAAGGACAAGCAGCTATCGCCATCAGTTTCTACAAAGGAATACAAACAGGCGACGCGATTCCGTGGCGAGCATGGGTGGAACCGCTGTTCGTCTGGGGTGTGCTTGTCTTTCTGGTATTCACGGCGTTTCTCTGCTTAGCAGCGATTTTACGTAAACAGTGGATTGAAAACGAGAAACTCTCTTTTCCACTGGTTTCACTACCGCTTGAGTTCGTACACGAGGGACGCGGCTTCCTTCGGAATCGCCTGATGTGGCTGGGGTTTGCGCTGCCCGCCTTTATCTTTACACTAAACGGAATTCATGAAATCTGGCCCCAAATCCCGAATCTTCCGCTGAGGTACATACTCAATCAATACTTCACAGAACGCCCCTTCAACGCTATGGTCTACACACCGATTTTTCTGTCCTTCGCGGCAGTAGGGTTCTTCTATCTACTCCCCACCCAACTCCTTTTCAGCCTGTGGTTCTTCTTTCTACTCACCCGGTTTCAAGATGTTGTCGCTGCGATATTTGGTTGGCGAGTAAGCACTATGCCGCTTTACCCAACCCGACTCTATATCGGTTACCAAGTTGCGGGGGCTTATATGGTACTCGTGGCTTCGTTCATCTACATGGGATTTCCGCATTTCCGACAAGTGTTTCGCCGGGCGTTCACTGCGACGGAAGCGGATGATCGCGAGGAACTTTTACCGTATCGCACAGCGGTTTGGGGACTCATCATCAGTATAATTCTTGCGATAGGATGGTGTTACACAGCAGGGCTGAATTTAGGCTTTGCAGCGTTCGAGATACTGGTTTATATCTGCATTGTTGCGGTGGTGATGGCGCGTAGCACCGCCGAAGGCGGCTTACTAATGACAGAAACGTCGTTCCGACCGTTAGATCTCTACCAACTCATTTCAACCAAAGCAGCACTCGGTGTGCAGAGTCTCACTGTGCTGTCGTTTCTTGATGCGATTTTCACCCGCGATCAGCGCGGATTAATCCTCACAGGTTTCTTGGATGGCTTAAAAATTAGGGATCGGGTAGGAATGTCCTATCGTTCGTTGTTGGGTGTGTTCGTGTTCGGCAGTATACTCGCATTCATAAGTGCAGCGGCAATCCATCTGTGGCTTCCTTACACCCACGGTGCTAACTATATGTATAGCTACACCTATCGCGGCAATCCGCTCTGGGCATTTCAGGACAATGTCGCAGCGATGGAAGGATTAGGCACGGATCTCCGCACAACAGGTGGACTCTTTTTTGGGATTGGCGTGCTTGTGACAACAGGATTAGTGATCTTGAGAATGCTATATTGGTGGTGGCCCCTGCACCCACTTGGGTACGCCTTATCGGCTTCGTGGACACTTATCGTGTTCTGGTTCCCTGTGCTAATTGCATGGGGCATCAAAACGCCACTTCTACGTTACAGCGGCATTCGGCAGTATCAGCGACTGCGACCATTTTTCTTAGGCATGGTTTTCGGGGAATTTAGCATGGCGGTTGTGTGGACGCTCATCAGTTGGGCGGCAAATGTTCCCGCACCGTTCTTTCCGTGGCCCTGAGCGTCCTTTCCAACACCAACTCACGCAGCACTCCGATTGCGCGCCGTGACTTCCCACGTGCCTCTACAATACCCATCGGTATCCACCAGATAGTAAAACGGATGCAGCGCAACACAAGGGCAGATATGTGTCGGGCAGACGTAAATCTCCTGTCCGATGTGCATCGGTGTGCTGTCAGGAACGTTAATCGCCCAATGCTCCTCATGCTGCATGCTCACCTCAGCATCATCAATATTCAAAACGACACCGCGCACACCATCAGGATCCGCAGCGATGGCTTTATGCCCCAAATCAAGCGTAACCCGATGCGGCGTAGGAATACTAATGATACGGCTCAGAAGCAAAGCTGCAGGTGTAAAACCGAGATCAGGATAGCGGGTTGTATAGCCGTGATCATGAAAAACGAACGTTCCCGGTGATGTCTCAACGCCCGGCGTATTCGCATAGATGGGGAAGGTCGGTGTGCCACCCATCACGATCAACGGCACTTCGAGTCCCTTAGCAGTCAGTCTATCCTGCATCTCTTCCACCTGTGCAAGGCTCTTGTTGCAGGATGCTCTCCGTTCGGCGACATCTTCATCGTGGATATGCCCATCGTAGACGTGCAACCCCCACGGTTGCAATCCGTCTGCTTCTTCAATCTGCGCGTAGACATCCACAGCAGCATCGCCGACCGGTATCCCTGTACGGTTCATTCCTACATCCAGATCCAGCATGACTTTGACGGTCAAGCCGTGCCTCGCGGCTGATGATGAGAGCGCGATTACTGCTTCTTGATGATCGACAACAACCTTGAAATCAGCATCTGGATAATTTTGCTGCAGCGAAATAAAACGGTTGACGTTGGGACCCACCATCTGGTAGGCAATCAGAATATCCGCTATACCGTTCTGTGCCAGCATCTCTGCTTCCCGCAACGTCGCGCATTTGTGTTTGAGGATACCCGCATCGCGCTCCATAGCGATAATCTCGGCGGTTTTATGCGTCTTCGCGTGCGGTCTGAGCTTTGAGACATCCCCACCGACAGTAGCAACTGCATGCTCAATGTTATATTGAACTTGTGCGAGATAGACAACCAGCGATGGACTCGGTATTGTTTCAGCGTTCTGAATACGGTATTTCTTATCCATGGGTTTACCTCTTTCCGTGTTAAAACATTATCCGTCACTTTTTAGCACAATTAGGTTAACGTCGCCGTACGAAGGATAATCCGATCTTCGGTCCAATTATCACGATACCACGTACACGCCTCAAAGGTGTCGTTAAGCGCATCCATGCGCTGCTTCAACATCGTTCGGAACCCATCTCGGAGTTCAGTCGATTCCAGATCATCAACCAGATTACGGGTTTGGAACGGGTCAGCAATATTATCAAAAAGTTTCTCACTTCGGTCCGGACGATGAACAGCGTAGGTATATTGCTTTGTGCGGAGTGCCCGCCACTCATAACCATCCTCCCATTTGGCGGTACACCCCATTCCCTGCATAAACGCTGCATCCGGTTCATCAGTGGGTTGATTAAAGGCAGTGTTACTCAAATTTGCACCTTCAACATCTTTCGGAATTGGCAAATCCATCATCGCCAGCAGCGTCGGCATGATGTCCGGTGTGTTCAAGCATGCATCCGAGACGTGTCCCTCCGGAATCTGCCTTTGCCATCGGACCAGAAATGGAACACGCACCGCTTCCTCATAAAAGATGTTCTTCGCACGGCGACCCTGCGCACCAAACATCTCACCGTGATCGGAGGTGAAAACAAAAATTGTATCGTCGCGCAACCCAAGGGCATCAACGGCTTGCAGCAACCGCCCAATATTCCGATCCAGATTCGCAGTCATCGCGTAATAGACGCGCATCCACTCAGGCAGCGCGGCACGTTCTGCGGGGGACATAATCGCCCACGTATCGCCGTAGGGATCGTTCTCATCGCGATAGTTTGGTGGCAGCAGGAAGTCAACGTCTCGGAACATCTCGTAATCAGCAGCTGGAACGTTGTCTTGTGTCCACGGATCGTGCGGCGTTCCGATTGAGAGGAAAAGCGCGAAAGGGTCATCCCCTGTTGATGCCCGTTGCAGGTAATCAATAGCTAAATCGGTCTGTCCATCAGGTTCGTACCCCGGAAGCACGATCTTTTCAGGTGAGTCCCTGTGATAATACGCGTCAAAATACAGGTGATGAAAATTGTACGCCGACCACTCTCCATCAAAACCGAGGCGATGGTGTCCGGGCGGAATGTAGGAGTTTTTCGGATCGTTGTGTCTTCCCAATTGATTTGCCCACAGATGCCATTTCCCGATGTAACTCGTCTGGTAACCGTTGCGATGCAAAACATGCCCGAAACAGTCATGATTCGGATTCATGCGAAGTTCATTGATTGCCATGCCGGTACTACTGGCGTACTTGCCGGTGAAAAGCGAGGCGCGATAGGGCGCGCACATCGGACTACCAGAAACAGCGTTGCAGAAATCGGCACCTTCCGTAGCAAAACGATCAATATTTGGCGTGCGCGCGCGGGTATCTCCAGCATAGCCACACGACTGGTAACGGAGTTGATCCGCAAAAACATAGACGAGATTCGGTCGCTTATTTATTGAACGAGACATCAAAATATTTCCCTCAATTTGTGATGTCCACAGCATAGCATATTTCAGCGGCTCCCTCAAGATAAAAACGAGAACGTATTCTCCTCAAGATTTGCATATAGAAGTGAAAAATCGGCGAAGAGAATACGGTGTCCTCAAGAAAAATCCACAAAGGAGATAAACAGTTTTTCCTACTGACCTCTTTTAGAAAGTCTGGTATACTCTTGTCTATTGTTGATTGTAGTGGCAAGTCGAGAGATACCATAAATCTGGTATAATCCAATTAAAGGAGCATTCTCTGATGCAGAATAAGGAACCTTTCGTTCCGAATGTTATAGGGCTGAAAGCCCACATTACAAAAATAATTTTCTCAATTTTACTGTTAGGTATTCTCACACCTGCCTTCTCCCAAAACGAAGAGACCCCGTCGTCTAAAATTACACTGCAACTGCTCCACGCAGCAGACATGGAGGGCGGCATTGAAGCACTCGAAAACGCGCCTCGCTTCTCATCGGTGCTGAACGCACTCAAAACCGAGGTTGAAGATACAGTTATCATCGGTGCAGGAGATAGTTACATTCCCGGTCCATTTTTCGCAGCTGCCAATAACGGGAGCCTTCGTGAAGTCTTGGGAAGAGAAGGTTCAGGACGCGCCGATATTCTGATGCTCAACGCGATGGGTTTCATGGCAGGAGCACTCGGTAACCATGAATTTGACGCAGGCCCCGGTACACTTGCGAATTTGATTGCAGCAGATAGAGAATACGTTGGAACAGCATTCCCATTCTTGAGCGCGAACTTAGATTTTAGTATTGATAGTAATCTCGCTTCCCTTGTTGTTGAACCGGGGCAGGAGGCGAGTAGCATTCCCAATAGTATCACTAAGAGCGTAATTATCACCACACTTTCCGGCGAAAAAGTCGGTGTTGTCGGTATGACAACGCCACAACTCGGCAGCCTTTCTGTCCCTGGGAAGGTCGGAATTGCCCCGACAGATCCGAACGATATGGCAGCACTGGCAGCTATCGTTCAAGAATCCGTTGACGCATTGACAGCAGCCGACATCAATAAGATTATTCTCACCGGACATCTCCAACAAATTAACCTTGATGAAGAAATCGCAATGCACGTCAAGGATATTGACATCATCATCGCTGGCGGTTCCAACACGCTTCTCGCAGATGAAACCGACAGACTCCATCCCGGCGATACTGCAGACCGCCCTTACCCAATTCTGACGCAATCCGCAACAGGCGAACCGATTGCTATTGTAGGGACAGACGGGAATTACCGATACGTTGGACGATTAGTCGTCGATTTTGACGAAGCAGGGGTTTTAGTTCCAGAATCCATTGATGCTGCAGTCAGCGGTGCCTTCGTCACCGACGAACAAGGTGTTGTAGACACCGGTAACGCGGAACCTGCAGCACGCGTGGTCGAAATTACCGAAGCAGTACGGAACGTCGTGACGGCAAAGGACGGCAATATTTTCGGACAAACGAGTGTTTATCTGAACGGGAACCGCGGTTCTATCCGCACAGAAGAAACCAACATCGGTAACCTAATCGCCGAGGCAAACCTTGCCGCAGGGAAGCGGGTTGACCCGAGCGTAGTTGTGTCTTTGAAAAATGGCGGAGGCATCCGCGCCCCAATTGGCGTGGCTGCCTATGGAGAATTGCTCCCACCGCCTGCGAATGCCTTGGTTGGTAAAGCGATAGGTCAGATTTCACAGATTGATATCGAAAATACACTCCGGTTCAACAACGGATTGACACTTTTGACCTTAACCGCAGCGGAACTGCTTGAAGTCATCGAACACACAGTCGCTGCCTCCGGTGGCGGTTCAACCCCCGGGCGTTTCCCGCAAATCGCAGGCATGGCGTTCAGCTTTAATACTTCACTGCCAGAAGGTTCAAGGGTTCAGTCTCTTGTCATTACCGACGTAGATGGAAACTTGATGGATACAATTGCCCAGAACGGTGAATTGGTCGGAGACGCAGATCGCACTTTCCGAATGGTCACGATCACTTTCCTTGTTGACGGCGGCGATGACTATCCGTATGCTAATTTCCCGAATACGCATCGCGTTGATCTGACTGAAGTGATGACAGAGGAACAGTCGGGTGGAAAAGCGACCTTCGCTGATCCCGGTACAGAGCAAGATGCTCTTGCAGAATATCTCGCGGCGAACTTCTCCGAAACACCGTTTGCTATTGCGGATGTTGGTCCCGAAAACGATGAACGTATTCAGAATCTTGAATTCCGTGCCGACAGTCTGATGATGCCTGTGCCAAGTGAAAACGCTTATGATATAGCACTCAGCAAAGGTCTAAACATGATCAGTTTACCGCTGATGCCGGACAAACCTTACACAGCGCGTTCCTTTATGGAAAAAACCGGCGCGACCACTGTTATTGAACTCGATGCCGCTGCGCAACGGTTGATCGGATTTACAGCAAACTCAACTGGAAATGGATTCTCAATTGAAGGCGGGAAGGGTTATATTGTCAACGTCCCTACACCGAAGGTCATCAGTTTCACAGGTAGTGCATGGAACAATACAGGACCGACAGCTGCAGCGGCACCTATGTTGCCATCAATCCCGAAAACGTGGGCATTTGTTCTTCGCGCGCAGCTTGAAGGCATCAGTGGCGTTACGCTCACTGTCTATAACGGGCACACCAGAGTCGCCGAGGCGGTTGATAGTAACAATTTTCATGCTACTTGGGCAGATATAGACCGTCAGGCAGTTGTCTCTGTCGGGGACATACTGACGATCGAAGTCCGTGACACAATTGGAGATCTGATTCGCACACTCCAACACAAAATTAGTGCAACAGACATTCACCGAGCGTTCAGCGAACTGCGACTCACACCTGCTGACTTAATCCCGAAACGTACTGTATTACTTGCCAATTATCCGAACCCGTTCAACCCAGAAACGTGGTTACCGTATCAGTTGGCAAATGACGCTGAAGTCGAGATTCATATCTATTCATCAGCAGGACGACTCGTTCGGCATTTGGACCTCGGATTCCAACAGGCGGGTTATTACATCGGGAAGTCGCGTGCTGCTTATTGGGATGGTCGTAATGACTTGGGTGAACAACTCGCTTCAGGCGTTTACTTCTACCAGTTGCGTACACCTGATTCATCAGCAACACGTAAGATGGTCATCAGGAAATAGTATCAAATTTACAACAAAAATTGGAAAGTTGGAAGGTTGGAAGCGCGTTGTTTTTCCGGTTACAAGTAATGGGTGGCGGCCCCCCATCCTTCCACTCTTCCAACAGTATTCTTTTCTTTCCCTGCTTTCACTTATTAGGCGGCTTTCGCCATTGTCCCTCAGTGACTTGATCTATCAGGATACGGGCTTTTTGACTCGTCCGAACCTGCTTTTCGATCTCAATTGGATCCCACTCTGCCAATAGTTGTGCCTCAAGTTCTTGGCAAATCGCTTGATATGCTTCGTCATTGGCGAGATTCCGAAATTCACCCGGATCCTCGGAGATGTCGTAAAGTTCCGGTGGATCACCGAGGCTATAGTTGTATTTATACCGTCCCTTCCGCACCATCGCCATCGGTCGCTCAACCCCGTGCGCGAGGTATTCGGAGAACGCGAAATCTTTCCAGTCCCTTCTGGCGCGCTGCATCAAAGGCAACAGACTATCCCCATCAAGTTGATGCACAGGCTGCGCGCCTGCAATATCAACAAGCGTTGCCGTTAAATCCACAAGCGAAACGACTTCATCAATCTGTCTTCCGGCAGACATCTCGTCAGGGAACATAATCTGCAGCGGGACGCGAGCGGATGCCTCATAGAAATTTGACTTGCGCCACATGCCGTGCTCACCGTTCATCTCGCCGTGGTCGCTGGTATAGATGACAATAGTATTTTCCGACTGTCCGGTCTCCTCAAGCGTCTTGAGCAAGTTGCCAATCTTCTCGTCGAGGTAGGTAATCAACCCATAATAACCCGCCCTCCCACGACGGACAAGTTCCTCTGGAAAATCAACACAACCGAACATACGCCGCATCCGTTGATAGACAGGATGCTGGTTTTCGAGGTGTCCCTCTGGAATGTCTGGGAGATCAATTTCGTCAAGCGGGTAGAGGTCCCAAAATCGTTGGGGCACGATGAGTGGAAAATGCGGTGCGATAAACGAGACATTGAGTGCCCACGGTTGTTCTTGTCGTGCCGGATCTCGGAGATATGTCAAAGCCTCTGCCTCCGCGAGGTCATCAACTTCGATTTCCTCAGTTGTGCCCGGGCGTGCCTGTGCAAGACCTTGCCATGGACGGGGTGCAGGCGGTGTGCCGTTATCCCAATCCGTAAGTCCATGCTGTCGTTCTGCATGAAGATCCCGAGCGAGTTGGGCGCGAAATCCGTGGAACTGATCCATGCCACCGAAATGCTGTTTTCCAGAAAGCACAACATCATAGCCTACCGAGCGTAGGAGGTGAGCCCATGTAACGGCATCTGGACGCAGGGGTGCAGCGTTGTCCCACGCCCCGATTTTGTGGATATACCGACCTGTCATAAACGACATCCGAGACGGCATACAGAGCGGTGAATTGCAGTAAGCGTTTGCGAAAGTGGCACCGTCTTCAGCGAGCCTGTCCATGTGCGGCGTTTGAATAAGTGGGTGTCCGTAGGGACCGCTGTACATCGGTGCGTGTTCGTCGGACATGATGATCAGGAGATTGGGGTGTTCTTTTGCTGGCATGGTACTTCTAAATTTCAGAGTATTCAGAGTAAACAAGAAAAAACAAAACTAAATATCCGTTATGTCCTTATGCCTGTAACCCAAATTGCGGATCAAGAGACGGTTGGGTAGTGTTTAATTCCGCTTTGTCAATGGCGCGGGTTTTCTGTATTTGGTGAGTTGAAGGGCGTGTTTCCTGTTCTGGGAACATAGCCGTGATGTCCTTAAATAATGGAAGCTCAACTCCACAAGGAGGCTGGAATTGTTGTCTGTCCCCGGGGGTGGTCGAGATTTGCTCCTGCCCTGTCAACATTGCGGCGATATCTTCCGGTAACTTGACATCATTTCGCTCCTCAAAGTCCCCTATGCTATCGTAACCTTTACGAAACAAGATGGAAATATCTAGCCCTTTGTCTTTCGCAGTTGTCAGATCTTCTCGTGCTTTCTCCCATTCCTGTTGGTATAACCAAGTCCTAGCGCGGGTGTAATAGACTTGAACATAATCGGGTTTTAATCCTATTGCTTTTGCATAGTCTGCAAGAGCCAGGTCAGAATTACCCTTTAGGAAATAAGCAAAACCGCGAAAGTGATAGGTGTGGGCCTCATCCGGATTTAGTTCTATTGCCTTATTATAATTTGTAAGAGCCGAGTCAAAATCACTTTGGAGAGAGTAAACATCACCGATTCTGCGATAGGGATAGGCATTGTTGGGAGACAGTTTAATCGCTTTAGTGTAGTTCACGATGGCCGAATCAAACTGGTGTTTGCCGATGTAGGCGTTGCCAAGATCAATGTAAGCACCAGTATGTTCAGGTTCAAGTTCTATCGCCTTGGTATAGTCTATAATTGCCCTGTCGAATTCGCGTTTCAGACCGTAAACGTGACCACGACTATAATAGAACCCAGCGTGACGGGGTTCAAGACATATTGCCTTATTGAAGTCTAAAATGGCAAAATCAAGTTCCTCTCTAATTGCATAAGCAGTCCCGCGACCGTAATAGGCTTCAGCAAACTGAAGGTTCCGCCTTATCGCACTATTATAGTCTTCAATAGCAATGTCAATTTCACCGATGTTAGCGTAAGCGATACCGCGCTTAACATAAGCTTCAGCGTAATCCGGTTCCAGTTTTATCGCAGTGTTATAGTCTTCAATTGCAAGTGCGATCTCCTCTTTGGCAACATAAGCGTTGCCGCGATGGTAATATGCTTCAGGATAGTCCCAATCGTAGCTGCGGCTCCTATGTATCGCGGTGGTAAAATCTTTAATTGCCTTGTCAATTTCACCTTTAGCCACATAAACGATCCCCCGGCCGCAATATGCTTCATGAGGTCTTCGAGTGAGACTTGCTGCTTCAGTATAGTCCGCAATCGCCAGATCATACTTGCCCATTTTCCGGTAAACTTCCCCGCGGTGGAGGTATGCTTTGACAAAATTAGGGCTTCGTTCAATGGCTTTACTAAAGTGTTTGATAGCCTTTTCATAGTGTGCCAATTTCTTCTGGATCGCCATTTTCTGAATCTCCTTTTTGTACCTCGGTTGATCCGGTATAAAAATCTACGTAAGTCTCTAAATGGATATCTTGATTTTTAATAAATCCATGCAGGTCATTGTAGACCGTTTCGGCGGAGACACCGTGATACCTCTCCAGATGTTTACGTATCAGTATTTTGAGGTCCGCAGGAATATTGATAACATCGTCCTCGTTAGGAAGAATAAAGCCATCAGGGTGTCTAACAAATACACTCTTCTGGGCAATAACCCGATTTATCGGTTCATAAGGTTCTGCGATGTAGGGATCTATTAGTTCTTTTTCTTGCAAGATGATCCTGCCATTTTCGCCAAGGGACTCTTCACGGTCACAAACCATAAAGAGAGCAATGAGATAATCCGTTGTGAAATCTATGAGGTTGGTCTTACCACCGTAGTGTTGGATTTCAGCGAGGATCTCAAAATCTTGAACTGTTTTTCGGAAAAACCTTCTTGCCGCGCTCAACATCGCTTCCTGAACCACCTCTATATCAAAGTGCTCTGCTTCAACATCAAAGTCCTCACGTTCAAGGAAATCTCGATAAAGTTTTGAGGAGACCTTTCCATTATAAGGGTCTCCCTGATAATGTTCAGGTTCACCGCGGTAAAGATATTCTCCAGTGTCCGCTTTTTGTTCTATTTTTCGGAGTATTTCATCAATCGTACTTGGCTCGTTTTGGTTTTCTTTGTCCATTCACTTTCCTTTACAATCACGATGCTGCCTAAAAGGATAACATGTTTTGTGAAGGATGTCAACCGAATTTAATTCGAGCAAAATCGGCGTTACAAACCCCTCCTACAGCATTATCCTTGAATTAATCCCTTTAAAGTGCTATGCTGATTTCCATCAATAAATAGAATACAAAGGAAACAGTATGGGAACTGAAACCAGACCTAATATCTTACTCATCACCAGCGATCAGCAGCATTGGAACACCTTGGGCTGCCTCAATCCAGAAATACAAACACCGTATTTAGATACATTGGCACAACAAGGGACACTCTTCAATAGAGCCTACTGTCCGAATCCTACCTGCACGCCGACGCGCGCATCTATTATCACGGGGAAGTATCCGAGTCAACACGGTGCCTGGTCCCTCGGCACAAAACTCTCCGAAGATGAACACACCGTCGGTGAAGACTTCACAGACGCAGACTACCGGACCGCTCTCGTCGGAAAAGCACATTTCCAACCACTCCACGGCACCGAGGAATTCCCGTCCCTCGAATCCTACCCGATCCTCCAAGACTTGGACTTTTGGCGGAGTTTTAACGAACCCTTTTACGGGTTTGAACACGTTGAATTGGCGCGCAATCATGCCGACGAAGCACACGTCGGACAACATTATGCCATCTGGATGGAAGAGAACGGTTGCACCAATTGGCGAGATTATTTTGCGCCGCCGACAGGGAACGCCCGTGGGCAATACCGAAAGTGGCCCATCCCGGAGGAATACCATTACGATACATGGATTGCGGAATGTACCAACGCACTCATGGAAGCATATCAACAGAACGGTGAGAACTTCTTCCTCTGGGCGAGTTTCTTCGATCCGCATCCAAAATATCTTGTGCCGGAACCGTGGGATACGATGTATGATCCGGCAGAATTGACGGTGCCTTCTGTGACCGAAGGGGAGCATGATAACAATCCGCCACACTTCCAACTAACACAACAACAAAAGCCAGATTTCTCGGCTTGGCGTGAAAGTGGAAAGGGTGTACACGGCTTCAACTCCCATCTACGCGATCGAGATGAACTCGCCAAAGACATCGCTGTCTACTACGGTATGGTGAGCCTGATGGATAAATACATCGGGAAAATCTTAGCAAAACTCGACGAACTGGGGCTAGCAGATAATACACTGGTTGTGTTCACATCCGACCATGGGCATTTTTACGGACAACACGGTCTCGTTGCAAAAGGCGCGTTCCACTACGAGGATGTCATCCGAGTGCCGTTCATCGTCCGGTATCCCGGCGTTGTGCCTGCGGGGAAACAATCAGAAGCATTACAGACGTTGGTAGATTTAGCACCCACGTTCCTGAGTGCCACCGGTATCGACATCCCACGTCCGATGACGGGTGTAGATCAGATGCCGGTTTGGTCAGGACAAGCAGAACAAGCACGCGACCATATCATCGTTGAAAACCGTCATGAACCGACAACTGTACACGTCAAAACCTACGTTGACGATCGTTATAAACTGACTGTCTATTACAACCGAGACTACGGGGAGTTGTTTGACCTGAAAGAAGATCCTGGAGAAATCAAGAATCTGTGGAATTCAACTGAGCATGCGAACCTGAAGGCAGATTTGATTATGAAGTTATTATTCGCAGAGATGGGAAAGGAGCCGTTGTGGATGCCGCGGACTTCAGGAGCATAAACGGTAAATCAATACCGTCGTTTCCAGTGCCAACTGTCACTTCCTGAAATGAGCGGACGGATGTCTTCTGGTAACGTCTCAATAAATTCAGGACTGACTTCGTTGCCGGGCCATTCTCGCACCATCGGTGGTGTATAACCGGAGATAAGGATAACGCGCTCCTTGTCGCTGCGGATAGCAGTGGTACTGTGAATCAACGCTTCAGCAAAAAGCAGCACGGAACCCGCTGACGCTTCAACTTGGTAGATGAGTTTGTCATCAGAGAGTGCCGCTTCAATCATCTCGTTATGATTCCACGTTAAGCGGTGGCTGCCCGGTATGACGCACGTTCCACCATCATCGGGACCAACATCGGTAAGGTATGCGAGCGTCTTCACAAAGATGCAGTGGAACTTGTTTTGCTCCATGTATGTGCCCCATCCGTGTTGCGTTCCGCGATGGAAACCGGTTGGGTTATAGCGGCGTTTGTGGAGTTCGCCTAATTCTGTCTCAGGGTTACGACTATTGATGATCGCTTCGGTTTCCTCAAGGCGTACTGCACCTCCCACCACCTCTTCAACCAACGGCACGAGTTTTGGATGCGCGGCGTATTCCAGTAACGCTGGATCATACTCAACGAGATTGCCGAAAAGCACATGGTGTTCGCTCCGCCCACGAGCATAGACGTGTTTGGCATCCAGATCCTCATCGGCGTTCATCCTGTAGAGCGCACCCTTCATGCGTTGAATTTCATCGTTGTTTAGAACATTCTCTAATAACACAAAACCGTAGATGTCGAAATGTAGCCGTTGTGCTGGTGTCAGGCAAATCGTTTCGTTGTTTTTCACTTCTCACCTCCAAGATATATCCAAAACTTAAGGGGACCTCTCCTACAATCCGTGCTTAATTTGCCCCCAGAGTGTCGTGAGTTTCGCGTTCGGGTCAACGGCGAGATCAAGGGCATCTGCCCCTTCATAAACCAGTAAATCATCAACGTAACCGGGGGCAGTTATTCCCCACGTATAGAAAGCGAACCATTTGGCAACGGGAGCGAGGGCAGCGTTCCGAAAAGGGAGTCCCTTTTCCGGCTTAGCACCCAATGCATCGTCCCTGTCGTCTCCAACGTAGAAATCAAATTCGCTTTTACCAACATCAGCGATGATACGGACGTATTTCCATGTATCGGTTTCAAAATCTCCAATAAGTTGCCACGCACCGCCGTCGTAAAGCCTAACAATACCAGCATCCCAGTTGATGTAGGTGCACCCGTTATTTTCGCCAATGTTATCAGCAGTAGCGACTTTGAGATTGAAAGACCTCCCACCGCCCTCAATATACACCCAAAATTCGACCGAAATAATAGGATTATCGGTTTCTATAGGCACACCGAGTCCATCTCCGTCTCCACCGCCCAAAATAGCGAGTGCTTTTTTATCCGTTTTGACGGTGTCGCCAGAAACTTCAAAGTCGCCGCCGATTACCTCCCAATCTTTTGGCGGGTTACCAGTAGCGAATTCCTCAAATCCGGTCTGTACGAAGACCTCTTGGGAAATTGCAGTTTTTACGATAACAAGGTTCAAAAAAACAGTGAGCGTCAATAGAAAATAGTTGAAAAAGGCGGTCTGATTCGTGCGATTTATCATTTTTATTTCTCCATTCAGTTCTCTTATGGCATCCAGATATTCCATTCCCCTTTCTTCTCCCATTTGCGGCATGCAACGCACAAACACATATATCGGATCGCAAAGCGCGGGGAACTTCCAACATTTATTGTCCCAGAATGCGGTAACAAGTGGTGAAAAAATAGCACATCCCCCTGTTTCGCAACGACTTCCATCGGTTCGCCTAAATCCATCTCTGGAAACAGGGCGCGGACATCACGGACATGATTGGAGAACTCTGGATTTTTCTTCCGGAATTTACGAATGCGCCGCGGTCCTTCGGGCCATATTACTGTCGTTCCACCGTGCGAATTTGCATCGGTAAGATAGGTCAAACTGGTTGCCCGAAATGTGCCGGGGTCCAACCGAAAATCCCGAAAATCACCATCTAAGTGTGGCGAAGGACTTTTCCACTCGGCTGCGACGGGGAATTGGTTGAGTGCCCAAATGCCATCAGGACGTGGATCTTCGCAGTGTGTAATGTCCGGGTATCGGGATGCAAGTTGTTTGAGGACAGCGAGGTAATCAGCGGTACAACACGCCAAAACATCTGGATTCGTAACACCGAAAAGTTCTATGCGATTCCCATTTGACAGTTGTTCCATGTAAAATCCAGCAAGCCCTGGACGCTTGAAATGTCCCCACGAATCTGGATTACCTGCCTCCATACCCATCATCTGCCACATCGCTTTTTCTGCCTTTACGACAGTCTCTTGTGGAATCAATCCGGAAAGGAGTAGATAGCCTTCTTCTTCAAATTGCGTTAACTGTTGCTTTGAGAGCATCGAATACTCCTTATCGTATCAGTCTCCAATCGTGAGTTTGGTGACATCAATGGCAGGTTCAGGATACTTCATGTCCAGTTTCTTGAGCCTCTCGACGATACATTCTGTAATAACAAGGTTCCGATACCATTTCTTATTCGCGGGGATGATATACCAAGGTGACCAGTCGGTGCTACATTTTTGGAGCATGACCTCATACGCCTGCATATAATCCTCCCAATAGCCGCGTTCCCGAATATCGGATGCCTCGACTTTCCAATGTTTTGTCGGATCGTTAATCCGAGACTCAAGACGCTCCTTCTGTTCATCTTTTGAGATGTGAAGGTAAAATTTCAGGACGACCGTTCCATTTTCAACGAGCATCTTTTCAAAATCGTTGATCTGCTGATAACGCTGCGACCAGACCGATTCCGGCACCAAGTTATGCACTCGCACAACGAGAACATCTTCATAATGTGAACGGTTAAAGATACCGATTTTTCCTTTCGACGGGACAGCCTTGTGTGCCCGCCATAGGAAATCACGAGAGATCTCCTCCGCAGAAGGGACTTTAAAATTAACGACATCACATCCTTGGACGTTGATGCCAGCCATTACACGCCGAATGGTCCCATCTTTGCCGCATGTATCCATGCCTTGCAGAATGATGAGAAGTGCGTGTTGGCTTTCGGCGTAAAGCAGTCCCTGAAGTTCCAACAACTCTTTATGTAGCTTTTTCAGTCTACGCTTCGTTTGACCCTTTTTTTCGTAAGCCCCCGTATATTCAGGAGGGTGATTGCTCAGACTGACGAGATCACCAGGTTTGACGATATTTTTAGTATCAAGTTCCATATTTTTAGTAGTTATCAGTCCTCAGTACGGGTTTTCTACCAAAACCCTTTCAGTTTTAACCATCAACTCGCCTCCGTTATAAGCGTTAAAGCACGAGTTGATGGTTAAAGAGTTAATAGTTATCAGCCTTGACCAAGAACTCGCGCTTTAGCAAAGTATCTGTAGACGAGTTGATGGTTAAAACTATTACTGCGATAAAGATTCGTAGTAATTATCAACGAGTCTTCGGTATTCAGGCGGGACATCCTCCTTAGCCACCTGCGTGAGTTGCTTCTGCTCCTGAAGGGTGTTGAGTCGTTCTTCAAGTGCAACTTCCAACTTTTCCAGATCGCGAATAACCAACTCATAATTAGGGAACGGATTTGATCGGTTTCCAGGACGGTAGTCCATGGTATCAAGCATACCGAGCCAAAGCCTATCAATCTCCCGATCTGACTCCCGACCACCAGCACGGGCTTCTTGATTTTCTGCTTCACCTTCTCCCGGTTGCTGTCCAGGCTGCTGGTTATTTTGCCTTTGCATTGTCTCTTGCGCTTGCTGCATCCGTTCCTGAATCTGTTGCTGCTGTTGTGCAAGTTGTTGCTGACGGCGTTGCTGTTCCTCCGTCTGCTCTTGTCCTTCCATGGCTTGCAGCTCGCGTTGGATGTCCTCCATCTGTTCCTGCGCTTGCTGAAGTTGTTGGAGAGCGGCTTCAAGTTGTTCCTCTTCGGTATTCGCCATATTGGCTTGCGCCTGTTGCAGATCCGCCTGTGCCTGCCTCAGCGTGTCTACTGCCTCTTGCTGATTCTGGTCAGCGGCGCGGAAACTGCGCCATTGCAAGGCACGCCGTGCGGTTGACATATCTTCAACAGTCTGTTCTTCAGCGAGGCGTCTCGTTGCATCAGCCACGTTTTGCGCTGCCTCTGGATTGTCTGGGGCAAGTTCCTGCTGAATGTTGTCGAGCGTCCTCTCAAGTGCCTCCAGATCGCGCTGGAGTGCTCGTTGTTCATTCGCGAGCTCAGATGCTTGTCGGTAATCCTCAGGACGTAACTCCGATTGCTGGGAACGGTTTCTGAGTTCTTGTGTCTGCTGTTGGACCTCAGATTGCGCCTCTGTCAGCTGCTGAAGCTGTTGTTCGGCTCTATCGAGCGCAGCATCTGTAAATTCCGCGGCGACCTTTTCCAACTGTTCAATAGCTTCTCCAAGCCTCTCTTCAGCCTTTTGACCTTTGGCAGCACTCAGTTGAGGTTCCTGCTGTTGCATGCCCTGCGCAGCCCCCTGCATCTGCTCGCTTGCCTGTTGCATCGCTTGACCGGCTTGGTTTAGACGTTGCCCCTGCGTTCCTTGCCCATTCTGTTGCATGGTGCCGAGCTGCTGCGCCATCTGTTGTGCCTGTTGCGACAACTGCTCCTGTTGCTGGCTATTCTGTTGCATTTCGCTCGGAGCAGGTTCACTTTCGCGTCCCAACTGCTGGCTTTGTTGACTCAGTTGCTCCTGTTCTTCCAGCATCTCACGGGCTTGATCTAACATCTCCTGCGTCTGCTCTTGCATTTCCATGTCGAGTTCGTTCTGCTGATTCTCAAGTTCGCTTTGTAGCTCCTCCATTTCGAGTTCAAAATTCTCGGCAAGCTCCGGATTACTATTCCGCATTTGCATCAGCACTTTGGGAAGTTCAAGGCTGACCTTTATCAGCAGTTCAAGAGCCTCTTGCTCCGGTGGTATCGCTTCAGTTGGCTGTACAGCACTCAGACTATCAGTCGCCTCACTCATTCTGTCTATGGCATCTTCCAAGTTCATCAGAATTTCAGGCGTGACAGCTGATTCCCCTTGCATAGCCATACTAAACTCATCGACAAGTCGTTGCGTTTTATCCTTTAATGTGGATTGCTTGTCACCCGTTTTCCTAACGGCTCCCTCATACTCCGCCGTAATTGTAGAGGGCTTCGTACTAATGTGTTTCGCTGTCTCTCGGATAATCTGCTTCTGAGAGGTAACAACCTCCCTGAGTGGATTTGGCTCAGGTTGTCCCTGTTGCGCTTCTCCTTCTCCTTCCTGGAAATTTTCATTAAAAGGTCGGATTTCAACAAAGTAAATATCGCTACTGGCTTCCCCTGGACCGGTGCGTGTATTGTTATCAATAGCGTGTGCATAGTAGGAGATAATATCCCCCGGCTCAACGTCGAATTCCTCCAGATAGAAAGTGTAAGTGCCATCTGCAACACGACGCTGGATTGCCTCACCGGATTCTTGCTCTACAATAGGCGTGGAAGTAGCGGGTTCCATGATTAACTCCTGCAGTTCGTCAGACCCGACGCGATACATGAGTTTCAATTCTGCAATCCCATAGTCGTCTGTCGCTTCAGCCACGACTTCCACCTCGCCTAACTTTGTCGTTTTGACATCTCGCCCAGGTTCCTTAATAGCGACCTCCGGCACATTGTCCGGAATCGCTTTGATGGTGTATTCAATCGGTATCTCGTTATTGAATCCATCAATACACAGGAGTTCAACGGTATATGTCCCATCTTCAACAACGTCTACAGTTGTCGTAAGTGTGTTCCCACCGGAGATAACCATTGGCGTTGAGACAGGCTCCGGAGTCATGTTCAATTTCTCAGCAGCGGAGGCAAGAAAGCCGTCTCTCGTGTCTGTCCTACGGGTGAATGTTGCGGTTTGGATCGCCTTATTCGTTGTAAGTTTGATTTCCGCCTGTGTGCCAACAACAGCTTGAATATTACCCGTACCCGTTTGGACGACAGGCTTGAGACCCGTATAATCAGGGTAAGTGTAAGCAACCGAAATTTCCGTCACTTTCGGCATTTCAAAGACCTCGACGGTGTAACGCTCTGAGGTAGCCTCATTCGCAATGACATAGTATTCCATATCGGCATCAATGTTGAAAATCTCATAAGAGAATCCGCGTTTATCATCTGGGTTTTGCAACATGTTAATCTGCTGCCCAGTTTCTTTGGTTTCAGATGCCGGTACACTTTGCTCGCCAACATTTCCATACGTCAGGACGACCTTTTCAGCAGACTTACCGGTGACGGTGACATGAATAGGTAGACTCTTGCCACGAAGGATCCGTGCATTTCCCGGCTCAACGACGAGTTTGGTTGTTAAAATCGGATCCGTTTTCTCCCAAGGCACCAACACACGGAGCAGACTCGTATGGATTTCCGTCGGAAACAGCATTGAAAGTACAAAACAACCGACAACAACCAAAGCAGCGATGCTGACATGCTTGCGAGTACGACTGTGATCAATCGTTGCCTTGAAATCAATGTCTTTTACCCGCTCGGTAGTATCGTCAAGTAAACGTTGGAGCATGTGTGCTTCAATTGGATCCGCCGATTCTCGGTTCCCGAATTCAATCGCACTTACCAACCTATCTTCAAGGTTCGGATGGTTTCGTTCCACGTTGAGCGCGATATCGCGGAGTGTGAGTGAAGCCCTAATCGGCTGAACGAGATATTTGTAAAGTAGGTAACCAATTACGCCGACACCAATCACTAACAACGCAATTCGGACAGCACTCGGAAGCGGCATGAGCCAATCGACGAAGGCTTCACCGATAAAAATCGCCAAGATTCCTGTTAAAACAATAGCAAACCCCGTCCAGAAGAGGCTGCGTTTCCAGACGCGTCGCGCATCCAAAATTCTCGCTTGTAATTCTGCGTAACCTTCTCTTGTATTCATCATGCTCCTCCATCAACATTATCCACGATTCATAAAATTCTACCAACGCTCTGTCACCCACATACTTTTAAGAAGAAGAACCAACCTGGAATAGAGTATCAACGCCGATTCTTAATAACCAAATGATTACTGCCGTAAGACATGCCTTTGCTTTACTAACCTCCGCGAGTGTAGAAACTGCCACAGTTAAAACAAAGATATTCCATATACCCAAGATATCTATATAACTCAAAAAAAACAGAAGATGTGGATTTTCGACGGATGTCACCAACATGTGGGCTCCGGGAATAATTCGCATATCAACAACTGTCTCAATATCCTCAAGGTGCCTAAAAACCGGAAGAAATGCGATATTGATAAAAAATACCAGTGGATTAATCAAGATAGTATGCCACCAAGCCGCGAAGATGTGTTTAAATTTGAGTGCCTCATTTACCTTGAAAACTCGCGATACCACGGTGAGTCCAATACTGAACACAACAGCACAGAGAATCCCAAGAATCATCCCACTCACCGCAACGAATACCATAGCTGCTGCTTTGGTAGATCCAAACAATTCAATATCGGCTAAACTACCTGCATACTGTGGGTTAATGAACTTCTGCGTAAATGGGAAAACTATCCATGCCAATACCACGACAAGGAAACAGAAGACAAGGAATGCAAGCCCCCACTTTGGTTTAGATTTCAGTCGCGTAAATGTAGCTTTCGGGTTCGCAATGAGATCAATGAGATTTTGCCAACTCTCTTTCATAATTCCGATGCTCAGGTGGCAAATACGACCTCAGGCAGAATACTGAGTACCCACAGCACCACCGCCGCGGCACGGGCTTTGTTCCTTTCTATATCAGCAAGCACTGTGATCGCTATTGCTATCACTGCAATTAGCCACAAACTCAAGGGATTTATGTGACTGAGCAACATTGTTAACTTAGGGTTCGCAACACCTCCCAATAGCAAATGCAACCCCGGAATCATTTTCAAGTCTACAGCACTTTTCACGCCCTCTACGTCTTTAAAAACAAGTAGCAGCGCAGCATTCACCAGTTGTATGACACAACCAATCAGCGAAATATGGACTACAGCGGCGTAGATATGTCTAAATCTTAATGTCTCATCTTCCACAAAAAATCGAGCCGCTAACCTGAGAAGCGCACTGATAACGATGAACGCCAGAATTGCAAAAATCGGTCCGATGAAGATACCAATGCTCTGGAAAATCTGACCCATATTTCCGGCAGCTTCAATTTGTTCCGGCTGCAAACCGCCTTCCACGAGTTGTGCAGTCGTCAGTGCTTCAGTGTATGGAAGAACAGCCCAACCAACGAGAACAGCAAACAGATAAAAGACTAAGTAGGCAATACCAGATCTCGGTTGTAATTTGAGACGCGAAAACGCGGCACTCGGTTCGGCAATGAGGTCCCCAATGTTCTGCAAACTCTCCTTCATCGTTCCCCCTAAAGATTAGACAAAGTTTCTCCGAATTAGTTCTTCTGTTTCTACGGTTCACTTTTTTCCGCCTCTAACTGTGATTTTTGCCAACCGTAATCAACGCCGCCCTTGTAGAATTTGTCTGGGTGCTCCACTGCCCAAATTTGCTTATGGATAATCCAATTCTGCGGATCTAACGCTAAAGCCTTTCGCCATTCTGCCATCGCCTCTTCCTTCTTTCCTACCTCCAGCAAGGTGAGACCGAGTTGAAAGCGGGCGGCGGCTTCAGTAGCAGTCTTTGAAGTCGGTTTGCTTGATGGTTTCATCTCGCGAAGCAGCATCGTATTGTAGTCGGGATCCGACAGCCACTTTTCAAGCATTGCGAGGGTTTTTTGATCCTTAACATTAACGTTGAAAGGTGCTTTAACCAATCGTCCCGCCTCATCAATCATAATCCCGTAAGGGATAGCTTTGAGGTTGTAGCGGGTTCCGAATACATTCTGCGAATCAACAAGCGTGACGAAATCGGCGTTTGCTGCATCATGCCAAGGACGCACGACAGATGCGCCTTGCACATCAATAGCAACGGAAACCAAGTTTAGTTTTTCACGGTGTTTCGCGTAAAATTCCTGCCAGCCCGGCAGTTGTCCACGACAGCCTCACCACGAACCCCAAACGTAAAGAAAGGTCTTTTTCCCTCGGAAATCTTTTAAGTGTTTCGGTATACCTTCCAAGTCGGGGAGGGTGAACTCAGGAGCGAGGTGTGCAGGTTGGACAACTTCCAAAGCGTTCGATGCCACCTCATAAATCTCAAAACCGAAGGGTTCCGCGATATGTGCAGGACGCGCATAAACTACGCCACCAATCTCCACAGCCCCCTTTTCGTCATCCCCGAATTGGAGAGGCACGCATAATTCTGATGCCTTTCCGCCGCAGAGAACTACCATTTTAGCACCTTCTGGGTACTCGACTTTCAAATCAAGTTGTTTGGCAAAACCTTCTAAAGGCACGAACCATTCACCATTCCTGAAAATAGGCGGTGCAGTAAATTCGACGCGTTGCGCATCTATTGAAATCTGAAAATCTTTTTCATTCATGTTCTTCTCGGCAAATCCCATTTGTATACCAACTACACAGAACAGCACTGCTAACACCATGCATTCCGCTATAGACCGTCCCTTGGGAGTCAATATTGCAATAATCATTGTGGCTTTTTCTCTCGGTGTTCTGAATCGTAAATCAGAAATTTAATGATCTCTTCTGCCGTTTTCGGCGTAAGTCCTGAACCCGGTTTCCGCATCATCTTATAGACATACTTCCGCCATTCTTCCCCTGTAAAGGTGGAATTGATCGGACGTGCTACGGTATGACACCGACTACATTTACGGGTAAAGAGTTCGTACGCCTTTTGCATTTCGGGCGGATAAGCAGTGACATCAATAAAGTTAGGTCCCTTATCCGCTGGATAAGTTTTAGGTGCCGCGCGCGGGACGCGCAAGACGTAAATCATCCCAATCCCAACCAGAAGGACAATCCCCAGCACGGTAATCCAAACAATTCTGTTTTGCATCTATGAGTGAACTGCGACCCCTCAAACATTGCCTGAGTTAGTGGAGCGCGTTAATACTTACATCACCATCGTCTATAACATCTAATACCACACGACTTCCATACAGCAAAGACATTCCGACTAAGGGTCCACCATCTGTTTGCAGGGTAGACACGTTGTGTTCTTCGCCATGCCACAGTGCAGCCAGGAGGTATTTCTCCAAAACCACCTCAGTTCCGTCACCGAGAATTACCGCTTGATTATCAATCCGTCGGAGTTTGAGCCGATCGATTAAATCACTTGGCAAAGCCAAATAGCCAGAAAAGCCTGTATCAACGACAGCCTCAATTTTCTCCTGTCTATTCAATCCGATGACGACCAATTCGATGACCACTTCCAGATCGGTTGTAACTTTTCCTATAATCATTGTTTCTGCGACGAAAATTTAAAGCCGATTCGATGAGCAGCCCGAAACCCGATGCGTAAACTGTAAATCACAGCCTCAGGACGCTTAGCAAGGAGACGCAGAGACGGAGATAAATCGTCGGTGTCAATTTCATAGTCCCCTGTTTCGATGTCAACAGACAAAAACTTGCCTTTGTGCTGCGGTTCAACCTTCTCACGTATTTGTTGTTGATAGATCTCTTTCCCGCGTGCAGCGATAGTTCCAGGCGGATAATCCGAATATGGCATAACAGTTCTCCTCAATTATAGCATCAGCTCTTTCACCTTCTGCACAATAGCATTTGCACTAATGCCGTGATATTCCAAGAGTTCTTCCGGTTTTCCAGATCGCGGCATTCCGGTAACAGCAAGTTTATGGACGTAAATCCGTTTCGTTGCTACAGCCTCCAGCACAGCATCCCCTAGACCGCCCTCAGGATAATGGTCCTCGACGGTGATTAAGGTGTTGTTCGTTTCGGACGCTGCCTTTTGCAGTGCCTCCGCATCAATCGGCTTGATGGAATATAAATCAATGACGCGTATAGCAATCCCGTCTTGCGCAAGAATCTCGTGTGCCTTCAATGCTTCGTGAAGTGCAACACCTGCGGCAACAACCGTCACTTTATCCTCACTGCTTTCCCGAACAACCTTACACCCACCGATGGGAAAACGCTCAGCGGCATCATAGAGAATAGCGGTTTTCGGGCGTGAGGTGCGGAGGTAAACAATCCCTTCGTGTGCAGCAGCCTCAGCGACAAGTCGTTCAGCGGCAATTGCATCGCTTGGATACAGCACAACCGCCCCCGGAATCGCTCGGAACATAGCGACATCTTCTAATCCCATCTGTGAAGGTCCGTCTTCACCAATTGAGACACCACAATGTGAACCGGCATATTTAATATTCGCCTGTGAGATCGCGGACATCCGAATTTGGTCATAAGCGCGCGATAAAAACGCAGCGAACGTAGAGACAAACGGAATCTTTCCGCGCTTCGCCAAACCGATGCCTGCCCCCACCAAATTTTGCTCCGCGATGAACATTTCAAAATATCTGTTCGGATGGAGTTCCATAAATTGTTCAGCATAAGTGGAGTTTTTCGTATCTCCATCCAAGGCAACAACGTCCGGATTCACACTGCCGAGCTTGGCAAGCCCTGCGCCATAGCCACTACGCGTTGCAACATCTTCGTCGGGTGGATAGTCAGGCGGTTCACACTCGGTTACAGCAGAACCGTTTTCACTGACACTTGTAGCACTCGGCGATTCGATTTGTAGGGGCGAGGTCACCTCGTCCCTACTCAAAGGACCAAGTTCCGCTAAGGCTTTATCAAGTTCCTCACCTTGAGCAAGTGCTTTCCCGTGCCAATTGTCCGCGTTTTCAAGAAACGAAACACCCTTGCCCTTAAAGGTCTTAGCGACTATCATTGTCGGCTTTTCAGTTGAAGCCTTGGCTTGCTCAAGTGCGGGAAGGATGTCATCAAAATCATGACCATCAATGCCGATGGCTTGCCAGCCGAACGCCTCAAAACGCCGGCAGTATGTATCAACGTCGAAAGTATACATCGTCCGCTGACTCTGCCCAAGGGCGTTAACATCTACAATTCCGATTAGATTATTAAGCTCGTAGTGGGATGCCAAAGCGGCTGCCTCCCAGACACCACCTTCAGCAGTCTCGCCATCACCGAGGAGGACGTAGACGCGATAATCAGACGCGTCCAAGTATTTGCCGTTGAGAGCCATGCCAAGCCCAAGTGATAAGCCTTGTCCGAGCGAACCTGTCGCTACCTCTGTCCATTCAAACCGAGGGGTCGGATGTCCCTCCAAGATGCTGTCAATCTGCCGGAGGGTACGTAGTTTCTCGGTCGGGATAATACCCGCTTCCGCATAAGCAGCATAAAGCAGCGGTGCCGCATGTCCCTTCGACAAAATGAACCTATCGTTGTTGGGGTTCTGGGCATTGGTAGTGTCATAACGCATGGCGTGAAAAAAGAGTGCTGAGACAATATCCGCGGCTGACAGACAGGTGGTTGGATGCCCAGACCCTGCTTCCGATGTCGAGACGATCGAATGAATTCGTAAGTTAGTCGCCTTCTGTTTGAGAAAAGTTTTCAAGGTTTCCACAAATTTTCGGACTCTCCTTTATTTCTTAATATGGACGTGCCCTTTGCAATACGAGTTTGCAAGGCGCACTATAAAACACACAACAGTTTAAGCATCTTTCGTGTTCAACTCATCTGCTCTCCGCTGTGCGGCTAAGACAAGGTAATGTCCTTGACAATTCTGGACGAGGCTCTCAAAAGTCCCAATGGCTTGCGGAATGTCCTGTATCTTGACATACGCCTCCGCTTGCCAGTACATGGCTTTCGCTACGATTTCATTGGAATCGGTCTCTTCTGTATCTTGGGCCTCGTTTTCTATAGCCTCGCTAAATTTTTCGATTGCCCGTTGATAATCTTTCTCCTCATAGTAGGCTGTTACAGCGTCTGCATAAGCGTAGTTGCTTTGCTCTTGAGGTCGGAAAGGTTCAATTTCCAACGAAGGCAGCTCCAGCGGGGGTAACTCGACCTCTAAATCTTCTTCGTCCGGCAACGCGTCTATTGCTTCTGCAAGCCGTTGTTCGTATGCCTCAGTATCACGGTCATCCGCTTCTTCTGCCGCACTGTCCGCCTGTTGATCTTGTTCATCGTCATCCGCTTCTTCTGCCGCACTATCCTCCAGCTCATCGTCGTCGTCCTCTTCTTCCTCTTCTGTTCCTGTTGCTTCACGAAAAGCCTGAGAGAGTGCGGTATCAGGACTTTCTAAATCATCGGAATCGTCATCCTCTTCATCCAGAAATGCCTCTTGTGACTCATCATCAAAATCGTCTGTTTCATCGAAATCATCTGTTTCATCAAAACTATCTTCTTCGTCATAGCCATCTTCTTCGTCATAACTAAAAGCCATTTGTTCCTCCATTTTTCTGTTTTTTTTATCCCAAGACGGGCCTGAACAGTAATTCCACAATCCATGTTGGAGTACGTTGATTCTATTGGATTTACGGTAGTACGAGGGTTTCCGGTTTAGGATACTATTCATGCGGGCGGGCACAATAGCCCGCCCCAACAGATAGCAATCCGTCAGCCAAGTTTCATCTAATACTTGACCTTCACCTCTGCCCAAGTGGTTGTCATCTTGTCAGCAGGATCAACCCCTAAGGCTGAATGCATACCGTCTAACATCGACTCAATGTCCCTTTGCTCCAAAGCGACATCAAAGATTACAGCCTCATCAATAGTAACGTCGCCGAATCGTCCAGCACAACAAGTATCATTACCGATGTAGACCGGACCGGTATCCAAATCAATCGGATTTTTAGTCAGATCCAGTGAGCTCTCTTCTTTTCCATCAATATAGATGTACCACTCACCGGTCTTGCTATCATAAGTAGTCGTGTACATGTGCCACTGGGTAATATCTTTGGGACCGATTTCCCCATCGCGCCAGCCCCCGGGCTTATTCCAACAGCCCCCGTTGCAAATGGGCCAGGAAACATTTTTTGTGCCTGCGTTCGGATGGATGATATAGGCGTTCCGTTTTTCAAAAAGGAAGCCGTGCTGGTTCCAGGTATCTGTATGACTTTTCGCCCAAATAGAGACGGTGATCGCTTTTGTTGGATTCTCATGGGCTGGAATAACAATATGTGCGCCAGCACCATCAAGTTCAAGTCCCTTCCCAAATTGACCATCAACCCATTTCGGCTTACCTTCAAATTCACCATCCAGTCCATTTCCGGTCTCATCGGTTGCGACATTTCCTTTACCCGCATCAAAAAGCCACATCCCGACAATAGTATCAGGGTCAATCTCGGCTGAAGCGGTGGAATTGATCAGAATACTAATGGCAAAGAGACCTGTAAGCACGACACTCAAAAGCGCAAGTCTTCCAAAGAAAAAAGAGCTGAAATTCATTTTGACCTCCTTTAGCGTGTTCTTCGTTGTATATGTGGATACAGCACCGACTTGCTACACTACTTTTACAGTATTTTACGCAAGTCGCGCGAATATTATAGTAAAATCCGAAAATATGTTTACAGTTCGTCAGGAACCAAAAGCCCCACTGCTGCTGGCGAGGATTGTATCCTCGCCCTTGCGTTGGTGTATAAGTAATTACGGGTTTTACTATAAAAAGCCCTAATACTTGACTTTCACATCCGCCCAGGTGGTTGTCATTTTATCAGCTGGTTCAACCGCCAAGACTTCAGCATAAAGTCCGTTTTTATACAGTTTTTCAATGTCCTCCTGTTCCAAAGCGACACTGAGAATTAAGACTTCGTCAACAGCACCTGCGCCAAAGCGTGCGCCCCCGCAGCAGTCATCAAATCCAATATTAGCGGGACCAGTATCAAGATCAATCGGATTTTTAGCCAAATCCAATGCGCTCGCTTCTTCGGCATCAATATAGATGTACCACTCACCGGTCTTGCTATTATAAGTGGTGGTGTACATATGCCATTCGGTAATATCATCGGTGCCAACATTACCGTCATTCCAACCGCCGGGTTTATTCCAACAGCCGCCATTGCAAACCGGCCACGCGATATTTTTTGTTCCGCTGTTCGGATGGATAATATAGGCGTTCCGTTTTTCAACTATCCAACCAGGTTGGTTCCAAACGTCCCCCGCGCTTTTCGCCCACGCTGAGACCGTTATTGCTTCAGTTGGATTTTCATGCGCTGGAATCTGAACGTAAGCGGATTTACCATCGAATTCAAGTGCCATCCCAAACTTACCCTCAACCCATTTAGGTTTGCCTTCAAATTCGCCATCTAAACCGTTTTCTGAAGCATCGGTTGCGACATTCCCTTTGCCTTCATCAAAAAGCCACACCCCGACAACGGTATCCGGGTCAATCTCGGCAAAGGTGCTGGAGACAAACAACACACCAGCAAAAAAGAAACTGAAACATACAAAAACTAAGCTCACAAGCCAAAACTTGCCAGCAGAAATAACGCTGAAATTCATCTTGCCCTCCTGCTCAATATTACAACACCTCTAAAGACTTTATACATACACCCATTCGATTTATGTGGACACCACAATAGTGCTGAAGCATAAACCGCTGACAAACATTAGACATATATCTATCGTATCAGATTCATAGGTACATGTCAAGGGAAAAATCGTTGACATGAAAGAATTTTTCGTCTATAATGCTCACATACGTTTACTCCAATATACAGTGTAGGAAAACATGAAGGAAACAGGATTTATCTTTTTACTTTTTAGCTTTGGTGCGATGTCTATATTTGGACAGTTCCCAAATAATAAAGCACACGTTTCAGACCTGCTGCAACAATCGAATTTTGAACAGAAAAAGTCTGCCAGCGGTGATCTTATCGCGCAAGATGGAACGGGACAAGAAACAACACCCCCAAATCTAACAGAAGAAGAGGACTCAGAACATGCTGAACAACCGATGTCAGTGTCAGAAGATACTGCCGACGAATCTACAAGGCAAGCCGAAGCAGTTGACACGGAAAAGATCCAGCGAATATTTAAGGTTGTCAACGATTACCAATTGGCAGCGGAGGAGACATTAACAACACTCGTCGTAATTGCCGGAAATGTTGCATTACAAGGACGTATTACCGGTAATGTGTTGATAATCGGTGGAGATATTGAAATCACACCAGCCTCACAAGTGAATGGAACGCTCCACGTTATCGGCGGACACGTCACGGGAAACATAGAAAGCGTGGCGAACCTTGAAGTAAACAATGACTGGCAGATGGTCCCTGCTGCGGTACACCTCGTGATGAATCCGCATATTTTTTGGGGGATCAGTAAACACACAAATTTCCGATTGACATTCGTCAAGTTTGGTCTCTTCCTCCTGATGTATCTGCTAACAGCAGCTTTATTCCCAAAACCGATAAACGCCGTAAGTGAACTATTTGGACGGCGACCTATCGGCAGTATAATATTTGGCATCCTGATATTAGGCATAATACCGCTCCTCCTCGCCGCGCTAACACTTTCAATCGTCGGCGTGCCGTTCATGCTGTTAGTCCTTTCGTTTCTGATTCCACTGTCAATTTGTGGTAAGGCGGCGATTTTCCTTACACTCGGCGGCACTCTCTTTTCAGGGCGATGGAGACCGCTTGCCGTGATTTTTAGCTACACCCTCTATTTCATGGCTACAGCCTTGCCTTATATTGACTGGATGACGTTCCTGATTGTTAACGCTATCAGCATCGGACTCTGTCTACTGAAGATTATGAGTATGATGCGACCAGAAACGCCACACAAAAGCACTTATCCGCTCCCTGGTAGTGGGCAAGGGACCCTGTCAGAAAGAGTATAATCTACATGCAGTTAGCATCTCCTATCTTTCTCAGTTTACTTATTGTAGTACCTCTGCTAATAATCGCTTTGCGGCGGCTGCACAGACAGGTAATTCGCTTCTCTGACTTCAAACGCGGGTTCTTAGCAGGAATTCAAGACATGCAGCAAACTTTTTCGATTAAAGCGTTGCCAATACTGAAAGTAGCGAGATTCATCGTGATTACGCTTCTCATCGTCACGCTTGCTCGTCCACAACTCTCTCAAAGCCGTGAACATAGATTAGCAGCAGGTATTGATATCCTCTTAGTTCTTGACATCTCCGAGAGTATGCGGGCGGAAGATTTTGAGGGAATGAACCGCATCCAAACCGCTAAATCGGTTGTCAATGCCATGCTTGAAAAAAGACTGACCCACAGCGAAAATGATCGCATCGGCTTAGTTGTTTTCGCCGGTGAAAGTTTCACACTCTGTCCTCTGACATTGGATTATCAGGTGTTAGCAGAATTGCTCGGCGATGTAGAGATCGGTCAACTTGAGGACGGCACGGCTATCGGGGATGCACTTGCGACCGCTACCCAACGCTTACGTGCCTCGGAATCGAAAACCAAGATTGTCATCCTGTTGACCGATGGTGAAAACAACGCTGGCAGTATCAATCCAGGAGCAGCAGCGTCTCTCGCACAATCCTTCGGGATCAAGGTCTATACCATCGGTATGGGAAAAGAGGGCGGTGCGCGTATCCCCTATGCAGACATGACATTCGGCAAACGCTACCGTGAGGTTCTCACCTATCTTGACGAGGATACTCTAAAGCAGATTGCCCAGACGACAGAAGGACGCTACTTTCGCGCTATAGACACACAATCACTGAAGCAGATCTATGCGGAAATCGACCGTTTTGAAAAGACAGAATTTAAGACCTTCAACACTGTTACCCACAAAGAGTTGGCAACATATTTCTTGATACCCGCAGTGCTACTGTTGGGAATCGAGATTCTATTGAGCAACACAGTACTACGAAAAATCCCATAAAAAGTAGGAGATGAAAATGGAAAATATTATCGCGTGCAACTTAGGAAGCTACCGACAGTTTCGTGACGGAGCGTATTCGCACTTGGCAGAAATCGGTTTGACAAACGTAGAAATTGGTGTCCCTACCGCTGACTCTGTTGATGCTCTCTGTGCAGAATTGGACACACATGGACTCACTGCTACCAGTCTGCTCGGCAGTTGCGATGTTCAGTCCGAAACAGTCGTTTCAGATTTTCAGACGACCTTAGAAATTGCTGCCGAGATGGATGTGAAAATTATCTTTGTCAGCGTCCACGCTGGCGACGCGGATCGGAACGCCGTATATGACCGGCTCCGCGCCATTGGTGAAAATGCTGCACCAGCAGGCATTAAAGTATGCTTAGAAACGCACCCAGATCTGATACACAATGGCGACATCGCACTTGAAACGATGCAAGCCGTGAATCATCCGAATATCTGTGTCAATTTCGATACCGGCAACGTCTATTACTACAATCACAATGTGACGGCTGTTACGGAAGTCCAGAAAGTCATCGGGCATGTTGGTGCTGTCCACCTTAAGGATACAAATGGCGGTTATCGAACGTGGAATTTCCCCGCGCTCGGTGAGGGTGTTGTCGATTTCAAAGCCGTATTCCAGACGTTGAACGAGGCAGGCTTTTACGGTCCCTTCACCATGGAATTAGAGGGTGTTGAGGGCGAAAACCTTGACGAAGCAGGTGCCAAGGCGCGGGTGGCAGATTCACTTCAACACCTGAAAGATATCGGAGTTCTTTAATTTACCTTGCGGTTCGGTGAGCAGGGTTTAGATTTTGACGCGCCTTTCCGTAGAACCGTCCTCCATTACATTACGGACTACGTTTTCTTTAGTATAAAAAGGGAGAAACAACATGGATACAAATCTTTGTGTTATCCGATTGAGTGAAGGGGAGCGCGTTGGCGAGGTCCTCGGAAAAGTCTTGGATACCCCAGATATGACGACAATCGGGGCTTTCGCCGTTTCCAAAGAAAATCCGACTGAACTTCACTACCACGATTTCGACGAGTATTGGTATTTTACAGAAGGCGCAACCACAGTGACGCTCCGAACGGCTGAAGGGCAGTCTGAATCCTATCGTATCGGTCCCGGGGATTTAGTTGTTACGCCTAAAGGTGTCGAACATGGACATACCCCCGACGACGTGGTTAAAGGGGTGCAGTGGGTGAGCGTGATACCCCCTGATGCACGCCGTGGGCATTTGCACCGAGAATTCACATCGGTATAAAGTTATAGGCATATCTCGTTGTGCCGTAACACGGATAGGAGAAAATGAATACAACAATCCTTACCAAACGCGAGATTAAACAAACGCTTCTCAACCATCAGAATACGCTGCAAACCTACGGTGTAAAACGGCTTGGGCTTTTCGGATCCTATGTTAAAGACACTGCTCATGACGAGAGTGACATTGATCTGCTTGTAGAACTTGAGGAAGTGTCATTTGATCGATATATGGAGCTCCGTATTTTTCTCGAGGACCTATTTCAAAAGAAGATTGACCTCGTCATCGCTGATTCACTCAAACCACGCTTGCGACCACGTATCGAAAAGGAAGTTGAATATGTCGCAGGACTCTGACATCTATAGCGCACGCTTATTAAGAAAGGCGAAATTATGTCAACACAAACACATCCGTTGCCGTTGCGACGCTTGGGACGAACAGAATTAGAAGTTACATGCCTCGGTATGGGCGGCGCGGGACTCGGCAGAGGCGATGTCACCGACGATGAAGCCATCGAGGCGGTGCACCGAGCGATTGATTTAGGAATCAATTATCTGGACACCGCGCCCCTCTATGGCGAAAGTGAAAGACGCGTAGGATTAGCACTCGCCAACGGTTGGCGTGAGAAGATTTATCTTGCCACGAAAACAGGCACACATCCCGAATGGCGCGGCGACTTTAGCGGTCCCGGCACCCGCCGTAGCGTTGAAAATAGTCTACGTCTGTTAGGGACAGATTACCTTGATGTCTGCTTAGTGCATGATCCAGATAGCATGGACCCCGTTGTCGCGAAAGGCGGTGCGCTGGATGAACTCCAACGAATGCGCGAGGAAGGACTGATTAAGTTCATCGGCCTTGGGGTTCGGCAACACGAATTCCATAAAATCGCCATTGAAACGGGAGTCGTCGATGTGATTCTAACGTATTTGGATTACACACTCCTGAGTCAAACCGCAAACGAGTGGTTAATACCGCTTGCTGCTGAAAACGACATCGGAATTATTAACGGAAGTCCCATTGCAATGGGACTGCTTTCAGGGCTTGAGCCAGATGTGTTAACCAGCAACCCACATTTAGGTACATCTGACGCCGAAAGAGCACATCAAATCTGGCAGTGGGCAAATGATAACAACCAGAATGTACTGAATCTTGCCATTCAATTCTGTTTCGGGCAACCCCGCATCGCAATGAGCCTGACCGGTTCCAAGAATGCAACAGAAGTAGAACAGAATTTCGCCGCCGCTACGACACCAGTTCCCGACGATGTATGGGAACAATTAACCGCAAGGAAAATTTAAAAAATGAGATTTCAGGGAAGAATCGCATTGGTAACCGGCGGAAGCCGTGGCATTGGAAAGGCAACCGCGCTAAAACTCGCTGGTGAGGGTGCGACTGTTGCCGTCCACTACTCCCGCGCGGCGGCGAAAGCGGAAGAGGTTTGCGAGCAGATTCGCGGAAACCTGGGGCAGGAAGCGATACCTGTCCAAGCCGACATTGCCGATAGAGATGCCGTGAACAGAATGGTCGCAACGGTGACGGAAAAACTCGGGGCGATTGAACTGCTGGTAAACAACGCTGGAGATGTCGGGGATATGACGTTTGACGAACTCACACCTGAACACTGGGATCGGATTGTTGCAATCAACCTGACAGGTCCCTTCAACGTGTTGTGGGCAGTCAAACCGGGAATGATTGAGAGGCAGTTTGGACGTATCGTCAATGTATCGTCGATTGCTGCGCTGGCAGTCCGTCCAAATCAATTGCCCTACGCAGCAGCGAAAGCAGGAGTGATTTCCCTGACAAAATCGTGCTGCGGACCGCTTGCGCCGCACAACATCCGTATTAATTCGGTTGCCCCCGGGGCGATTGCGACAGACATGTTAGGTGAAGTCTCGCCAGAAATGGCAGAGCAGCTGCGTTCTACGACACCACTCGGCAGGTTTGGTGAGCCGAAAGAGATGGCAGACGTAATAGCGTTCCTCTTAAGCGAGGAATCCAGTTATATGACGGGTTCGACTGTTATAGCGAGTGGTGGACGTATCCTCATTCCGTAAGCGCGAGTTCCGTCTTACCAATTTCCAAGTCAAAGGCGACAAACGTTTGCTTACCTTCACAGAGAAACGTATCGCACTGAAAATCGCGGCGGGAATGAACTTCACGTAGATCCCACCCGTTGACCTGAACATGGCGGACTGGGGCATCAATAGCCAGCGTGAAGTTTGCTGTTGGGAATTGGGTGGAAAGGTTAACCTCTTGCACAACCCCCCTACCCCCCTTATCAGGTGGGAAACCAGAAGAATCTCGTTCCAAAACTGTTAGGTCGGTGAGTTCGCGCGCCATCCAATAGTGTCCAATTTCCGAAGTTTTCATCCAGAGCGTCTTCGTGCCATCCGGATCATAATTGTCGAGTCGCGCTTTGACAGTCTTCAGAATCTCAAACCCACATTTCTCACCGTTGAAATAGAACCCGGGCCAATGCCCGACGAGAACACACGGGAGTTCCTTTTCAAGAATCGGCGGCAAGCGACCACCTTGTCCATCCTCTGTAATAAATCGATCGGCATCTCCTAAATCGTATCCCGTCCAGCCACCGAACCAGTCTCCAGCACATGCGACAATACTGGCAATCGCTATGCCGTTCTCCTTTTCAGCATACCAGATAGGCACATCGGGAAGTTCATCGTGTTTGAGCCAGAGGAAATAGAAGGGGCGCGGGTTGTTATTGACATGTTGAGAGGCTGTTAGTACCGCCTTCGCATACGCTGCCTCTTGGCGTTTTCCAAAGGCACCAGGACTCGTCACGCCTTCACACGGAATGCCAACGTTATCAAGTATTTCCATCGCTGCGATGATGTAGTCCGTGAGCCTATTATCAGTAGGCGGATTCACCCATTCCACCTGCTCCCATTCCTCTGTAAGCGCGAATGTGTCCAGATCAACGACAGCGGTATGGGTGAGCATCTCCGGTGTCAAATCAAAACTGGGCCAGATAAGCTCCCGGTAAACGCGCATCCATGCCTGATATTCCAATGTCGGGAAATTGGGAAACCCTTCATCGACGCGCCCCACTCCTGCAGGATACGGAATAAGGCTGAATTTACCCTTCACGCCGTTCTCCCAACACCATTCTGCCCACTCCGCTGCAAAATCCGCGGGGATTGTTGGTGGTATTTTTTTCAGTTGCGTGGCGTTACCTTCCCAACGGTCAGGTGGAACACCCGGTTGATGCCGTGCCTTCCATGCGTGCCGTTGCTGTATCCAGTAGTAGGTAAGATTAATCACTGGACACGAATCGTCAACAATAAGAGAAAGCGGGGTTCTTAACAATGGGTTGCAAATAGTGATGTTCATAATAATACGTACTCATCAGGATGGCACGATAGTGTATCTTTTAGGGCTTACGCAAAATCCCTTCCTTTCCTGCAGAATCGGAAGATTGGAAGGGTGGAAGTATGGATGCGGGTTCCGTCCTTCCCTGCCTTCCATCCGAATATTCGCTTTCTGCGTAAGTCCTGTCTTTAAAAGTACCCACTAAGACGAAATCTCTTGGAGGCAACTTCTGATATAAGGCACATCATCCACCCACAAACTATCAACACCACCGGATTTCTGCGGCGAGACCGCCCAAGCGACATCCTTTGCTGTCTGAATAAACCCAGCCTCCACGACAATCCCATTCTCACGAAGTTGCTTGATTTGCCGCGTAACAGCGCGTGTGAAAGTGTTATAGAGTCCGAAGTGGTTAATACCACTCCACCCTAAGATGATGCGGTTTGCGTCAATAGCAGCGGCAGCCTTGAGGAAATTTGCCATCGGATTGATGAGAATCGCGCTCGTCTGTAACTTCGGTTCTAAACGCTTGGCATCCACAAGCAGATGCTTTCGGAGGTAGAAAGTAAGAATGCTAACGAGGTGAACAACCTCGAAATGGTGGATCCGTTCTATAATGATAGGAAGTAGTTCGGGAACATCTGACTTCGGTTCAACGAAACACGGCATCTGATTTTCGCGTGTAAATCGGAGGGCATCATCAAGGTGTGCAACGGGTTCGTCAGAGGTTTCCATTGTCAGCTGCTGTACCTCTTTCCAAGTGAGTTGACTGAGTGGTATTGTACATCCGGTGGCTTCTCGAATGTTGTACTGGTTGAAACCTACGTGAATTAGCACAGGTTGCTTGTCCTGGGTGAGACAGACATCAAACTCATAACCATCGGCACCGTCTGCTAATGCTTGCTTGAAAGAGGTAAGCGTATTTTCCGGTGCACGCCCCATGCCGCCTCGATGTGCCAAGAGTTGAATTTTCATAACGCATTGCTCAATTACTGTCAATTACCGGTGGATATTTCCCGATAGCCCGTAATGCCATTCTCATATTCAGAAGACATCGTTCCCCGCCCTTAATTCAAACTCCGCGATAATATCTTCGGCTGGTTTTCCCCAACGATGCACCAAAATAGCAATCCCTTCAAGACGTTTGGTGTTCAGAATTGTCAACCGGTTTACAAGTTCTTGATACTCTGACAACTCCGTATCACTCAAAGTTTCATCTTCACGTTTGCATCGCAACTGCCAATACCGCCGATTCTCTTTTTTAGGCAATAGTAAATTTGCCCGTATAGATGCTAACACCTCGGCATCCGAGGCTTCAGGATCAACATCCTCACCTACTTCTGCTTCTTGCTGTCGTTGCCATTCTACAAATTTTTGAGTGAATTCATCCAATTCGACCGGCGATAATTGTTTAACACCACTCAGCAAATGTTCTACTTTTAGTTCCGTTGGATTCTCAATACTTGCCATCACTATTCCTCCTGCAAACATTTGATAAGCATTGTGTGCACAACCCAATTCAAGCCTTCTTATGCCACATCTGCTCAAAGTTATCCTGCGGGGCAAAACCTAAGATGCGTTTCGTTTTGACATTCGAGAACTGCTGATGCGGCAGATCTGCAAAGATATTGAAAATCTCACAGCGGGACGGAAGTGCTTCCAGATCAATTTCCAAGCCGAGTCGGAACGCTTCACCCGCGTCCCGCCAACTGACAGAGAAGGGATTGAGATCTGTGCCTTCCGCTTGGTCCTCGTGCTCCCGGAAACTGAGGAACAGGTAACAAAGCACATAGATGTCGTAATGCTCAGTGAAGACTTTACAAATTTCCTGTCCGAGTCCCTTCGTCAACGGATAGAGCCCGGTGCTTGTGTGCGGTGGAACATCAGGGTTAATTTCGTAATCGTAGGTGGTATAATCATCTCCTTGGATGGTGAAATGCGGTCCGGTGTTGATGACCCTGCGGATACCGTGTTCCACAGCGGCGCGCATCGTATTATAACACCCACGCGTGCTGACATCAAAAGCTAACTGCCTATCGTGCCGAAGCACAGAGCAGTTGAGGATTGCGTCCATTCCCTCAGCAGCGCGCATGACCTGATCCAACGAACCGACATCAATATGCATCGATTCGTGCTTCGTCTCAAGGTCGTTGATGTCTGTGACCCGCAAAGTATAGTAAGGTTCCAATGCTTTGACGACATGCGGTCCGAGGTAGCCGTTACCGCCTAAAATGAGAACTTTCATTTTTTTAATTATAGCCTCCTTGAAAAACGTCGCGATTCGGAGGGGACGCCCCCTACCGAGGTGATGGTACAAATTGCGGTTCAAATTTCAGATGCCCCTTGGCTTTCCCAATCAAGAAACGGGAACCCGGAAATTCTGACTGGACATGAAAAATTCGCCACGGTGAGGGCGATTCAAGCGCGCCTTGAAACGCAGCGACAGCATCGTTCATCTCAAGCCACATCGAATCAAACTCAGCGGTGGCAGCAGCATCAGCAGTAATGAGATTACCGAGGCGAAGGCATGTTACGTTGATTTTACCTTCGCGACCGAACTCTCTACACGTGAACTCACCGAGATGCTTTGAAAGCACAAAACTATCAACAGAGGGACGGGGTCGCCAACTCTCCGTAACCGTCCAGTCTTCACCGTGCTGCTCGAAGAGGCGGAGCGTGCTTGCGTAAATGACGTGTTTTACACCTTCCTCGGATGCCGCCATCAGTAGGTTATAAGTGCAGCGCGTCTGATAATCAATAGCGTAATTATCGGGTTGGTCAGCTTCAGCAAGAAGGGTAGGCGGGACCTCGGCGATGTGGATAATCGTATCCATGCCGCGCACCAGTTCGTTGGTCTCCTCCCCGTGCCCAAGTTCGCTTTGTACAAACGTTCCTTCAACATTTTCAACGGGGTGCAATTCCGTTAAGCGGAGCGTATGCGTTTCCGACAACGCTGCTGCCACGTTGCGCGCCAGTTCAGAACCAGCGGAGGTAATTAAGATATTCATTTTTCAATTATTCCTTGCGGTTAAACAGTGTAGGTTTTAACTTTAGTATGCCTTTCTTATATCCGCTCTTCATTTCATTGCAAGCTACGCATTTTGTTCTACAAGGCATCTCGAATCTTTGCCGCAATGTTGCCAATCTCCTCTATATCTCCTTCGCTCGGTCGCCACGGCAAGCGAAGTGGGTCCCCTTCCCATCGCGGAATCAAATGAAGATGGAAATGGAAAACGGTCTGAAATCCTGCGGCTTCATTTGACTGAACGAGGTTAAGCCCATCAGCGTTCAATGCTGTCCGGATCGCGTTTGCGAGTGGGATCGCGGCTTGCATAATTTTACAACCTACCTCTGTGGGCATATCAAAGATATTTCGATAGTGTTGCTTCGGTATAAGGAGGGTATGCCCCGGGTTTGCGGGAGCAATATCCATGAATGCGAAGACGTGTTCATCTTCGTATACTGTGGCTGCCGGGATGTCGCCAGCAACAATCGCACAAAATATACAATCCATTACGTTGCTTCCTTAACGTGAGTTTGATAATAGCATATTGTAGCGCAAACTTTCCAGTTTGCGCCCATAGCACACAAACTCGAAAGTTTGTGCTACAGCGGTCGAAAGGTGGACCTTCGGAGAAAGAACCTATTATCAAACGCACATCATTTATTATCAAATTGGCGTTTCCTTAGACGCAATCTTTGTAGATATTTTAGCAAATTTGGCATAGAAAATCAACCGGAAACCTATCCCTGAAAAAACAAGAAAAACCGCACGACGCTGGCGAGGTTTCAAACCTCGTCAGCAAAGGGAGCTGCGTAAGCCCTGTTAGATATGGTGTAAAAACAGAAAAAGGAATTAAGCGAGCTGCGGAAGGGATGAGAAGGATTCACGGGGTCTGCCGTAGCATCCCCCGTTTGTTGAGATTTATTTACTATTTCCGTTTTGGGAGAGCGTTGATAGCATACCATAGCAGCGTTGCAAGACCACGGCGTTGATGACTGGTCGACCGCGGGCGTCTATAGTGGATGCTACCGTGCCTACACCCCAAGGCATTATAGAGTGTAGTCCTTTTCGCCTTTACCAGTTTTAAAGCCTCCGAGACCGTCAATTTTGACACTTCAAAACCCTCCAAACGTTTTAACTTATGGCATTTAACGGAAAAAATGTCTATCGGGTACAAACATTAGTGTAGGAAAACCCAACCTAATAGATTTTGAGACGCATAATAATGGAAAAAGGTTTAACAATACTACATTATTGTAAATTTTAGGCACTCACGTTCCCTAACGATACGTTTTAAACCCAGCCTCCACACGTCGCTTGTGATAGAGGTTTAGTACATCTCCCTCAACGCGTGCAGTTACCCGCCTGCCACCACTGAAGGTTACTTGGAATTGCGTATTGGAATCTTGGATGATTTCTTCGGTCTCTGATAAAGGTACATCTTTTTCCGCTGCCCACTCCTGAATTAGTTTTGCGAGGGAATCCGCGTTAATCGGTGCGGATGTTGTGTCCTTCAAATCAATACTGAAAGCCGGTACATTCTTTTTGACATAGTTGAACCACCGCGCGGTCCTTAGGAACGGCACGAGTGCCTGCAACGCCTCAGCAGTACCAATTCGGCTCAACGCCTCTGAAGAGAAGCCTCGTACATACGCCGACTCGCTCACCAATGCTTCCCGCAATGCCGGGATAGCTTCTACTGCATCAGGTCCAATACGCGTCAACGCTTGCGCCGCAAAAAACGCTAAATCTGTGTCTTCACGATCTTCCAAAACTCGTACTAATGCTGGAACGGTTTTCGATACCGGTTCCTTAACCATACCCAATGCTGAAGTCGCATGCCGACGAACCTCTTCTGATTCATCCGTTAGCAACGCAATAAGTCCATCAACTGCCTCTGCTGCGACCGGACCCATTTCACCTAAGGCATACGCGGCAGAAGCGCGGACGTTTTCGCGTTCGTCTTCCAATGCGGCTATGAGTGCAGGGACACCCGATGCGCCAAGCGCAGCGAGTCCGTGTGCAGCATCACAGATATGGAGAATCGGCTCCATATCAAACACCTCTTTCTCCACAGCGAGTGCGTCGATGAGCGGATCAACAGCAGGTTTTCCGATGGCACCAAGCGCATAGATGGCGTTCCGTCGCAGCGGTTCATAATCATCCTTAAGCGCATCAACAAGTGCTGGAACAGCATTAGCAGCACCTTCCCGCATGAAGCCTAAAGTGTTAGCGGCTTCCATACGAGCAGTTGTGTTGTCTGTTTTCAGTGCTGCAACTGCTGCGTCTATATCCATCGCGGCATTCGGACGGTCGGTTTTATATAGATCGGTTTTCCCATACATCCAATTCCATATATAGGTCCAGAGGATCTCGGCATCGTAAGGAACATGGTTGACTTCGGGGAGTTGCCAGATGGGAGATTCGCTGTCCCATGAAGGTGCCGTCGGTTGCTCGGTACGCATAAAAACAAACTTCATGCCGTAGCGATTCAGAGGAACATAGTTCTGAAGGAACGAATGCACCATATCAAAGTGCATAATCCACACGGTGCCGAGTTCACCGGACATCGGAACAAGGTTGCGATTCAGGAAATTCTCCGAGAGCAGTCGTGTGCCATTTTCGCCTTCTGCATGGACCTCGTGACGTTGGCGTTCGCCATCCAGCATAAATTCTCGGATGTATTGCGTTCCGGGTATGATGCAGGTCGGTCCCTGCTCAGCGAGACAGGGTTGGGGATAATAGAAGAGAATTGCCCAACGCGGGGTTCGGTGGCGGGGTCGCTTGCCACCGGCATGTCCATCCTTGTGAAGCGGCATCATCAACCGCTCTTTGCCGTTCTCTTTTCCACTCGGTGTGCTTCCCGAAAAATTAGGATGGCAGTGCCGATGCGGATGCATGACATATCCGTTTCCCAAAATGCTGGTGAGTGCGCCACGTACCTCTGGCGACTCCAAAACGAATTGAAGTTCCGGGACTAACGGTAGAATGTTGTTGAGTGGATTGTGTTGCCCATCACCTCGGAAATCTATTGCACCGGCGAAGAGTTCATCCGTTTTGTCGTAGATAGTTTCGTGGATGTGTGTCGGTAGGTCAGCAGTGACGTTGACATACCCGTTGACGATGAAATGACGAATCTGTTCATCGTTTAAAAGATTTCGTTTCACTGTTGTCATATCACCTCTTTTTTAGTACCATGCTGCCTTATTGACGACGTTCAGCAACGGCTCACCTTCCGCGAACCGACGCGCGTTTTCTAAGAGAAGGTCAAATCGCCGTACCTCAATGTTCTCGGCATCCTTGACAGCAATATGTGGCGTTATTAACACATTGGGCAACTGCCAGAGTGGACTTTCGGCAGGCAAGGGTTCAGTTTCAAACACGTCTAAGCCGCATCCGGCAATAACGCCTTGTTCAAGTGCTGCAACAAGATCGGCAAGTTTTGTCGTCTTACCACGCCCGATATTAATGAAATAAGCGGTATCCTTCATCAGGGCAAAGCGATCTTTATGCCACATTCCCTCCGTTTCAGGTGTATGTGGTGTTGTGGTTATCACAAAGTCGGCAAGTGGAAGGAGTGTATCCAATTCATCGGGTTCGTGTTTTTCCACAAAAGGCACCTCATACTCCCACCGTGGATCAACGCCAATCACCTTCATTCCGAATTCGTTACAGAGCCGCGCGGTCTCATGTCCGATACCGCCAACCCCGACGACCAACACCGTCGCCTGAGCAAGATCAATGTATCCATTTTTGCGTGCGTTCTTATCCCAGACCCCTTCACGTTGTGCGTCCATATAATAGGGCAATCCACGCGAAAGCGCAAGCACGAACATCATAATATGCTGTGCGATATGGTCGTTGTAAATACCACGTGGATTACAGACGACGACTGGATGCTCAATCAACGCTGGATAATAGTAGCCCGGGAAGGGACCTGCGGCAGGATTTTGTAACCATTTTAAATTCTCCGCCAACGGCAGTTGTTCCGGTGACACCCAACCGTAGACAGCATCTGCATTGGGAAGATGTTCAGCCACTGCGTCGTCTGTCTCGGGTAAGACGAAAGTGTAGACAGGCAATTCGTTGTGAAGACGTTCAGCCCATTCGTGAGATTCCGCGTTCTGTGGCGGCATCATTATGAGTTTTGGCACGGTTTTTTGTTCCTCTCTGTAATTTTTTCCCTATTTTAGCAGAGTAGCAGCAGAAAATCAAGTTAAACGAAGAAAACAAAAACGTTGATTCCCACATACTGATGTGATAGAATAAATCACAGTTTCGCGCCAAGTGCTATCTATACGACCCGCAACCTATTACAAGAAACAGACAGAAAACTGAGGGAGAAGATGAGAACTTTCGGCACCCGAGGTCCCGTGGATCCCGAGAAAAACTTCATTGTCCATCGCACCGATGAAATTGCGGATTTCATCAACCGTGTCAAGGAAGGGCGTTATATAGTTATTTTTGCACCACGCCAAACGGGCAAAACGACCTTCTTCTATCGCGCACTTGATAAACTCATAGACGAAGACGAAACTTACTTCCCCATTCAACTCGATTTTGAAGAATATAAAAACCGATCAGTTTCGGACTTTTACAGGTACTTATACGAAGATATTCGCGAAGAAATTGAGGTCGTTCTCCAAAAACGTGGAAACTCGATTTCTGAGGTGCTAATGCACTTTCTGGAAAGCACACAGATAAGCGACCACGTTTTGATGCGAAGGTTCTTTAGCAACCTCGCGAGGTTGCTAAAGGGGCAACGGGTTGTCCTCATTATAGACGAGTTCGATGGCATTCCAAAGACGGTTGTAAGTGATTTTCTGTATTCGCTCCGCCGCATCTATGTCTCCCGAACCACGCCGCAGTCACCTTACAGTCTCAGCATCATCGGTGTGAAAAATATCAGACAACTTAACTACGACAGGTCAATCTCACCGTTCAATATTCAGGATGAATTCACTTTATCTAACTTCACGCTTGAACAGGTAGACGAATTGCTTAAACAGTATACGGAAGAAATAGGTCAAGCCTTCACTATGGAGGTCGTCACATCCATTCATAAACAGACTGGAGGGCAACCCTTTCTCGTTAATCGATTCGGGCAGATACTTACCGAGGAGATGGATATTCCCAAAACCGAGACGATAACGATAGCGCACTTTGCCAAAGCATATACGTATCTCCTTCGCGAAGCAAACACCAACATTGATCATCTGAGAACCAATGTTCGCAGAGATAGACGTTTTGGAGATATCCTGATGCAAATCGCTTCTTATGACAGAGGTTTGCCTTTCAACCCGGACGATGCCCTCATGAACGAACTCGTCACTTATGGGGTCATTACTGAAGGCAGAGACGGTATGTGTGAAATCGTTAACCCTCTCTATCAGCATCGCATCCTGCAGATATTCAAACCATTCGTGAACGGGCTTGAGGATACCTACTTCCCTGAAGACACCGACATAGGCTTCACGGATTACCTCACCTCAGAAGGAGATATTGATTTAGAATCGCTTCTTGATAACTTCCAAGCGTTTATTGCCCGTGCAGGCTTCAGGATCTTACAAGTGCCAGATACACCGCAAGAATACGTCGGGCAACACCTACTTTACGCGTATCTGGATCACTTTGTGCGTGTCGTTGGTGCGAACATGTTTCTTGAAGTTCCAACAGGACGTGGTAGGATGGATCTTCTCATCATTCACAACGCTCGAAAATACATCGTTGAAACAAAGATATGGGAAGGTGCCAGACGCTATGAAGTAGGTAAGAAGCAACTCACCGCGTACCTCAAACTTGAAGACGCGATGGCGGGGTACTATGTCATTTTCGATCACCGCCAAGCACCAGACTCCCGGGTAGAAACAGAAACTGTAGAGGGTGTGACGCTTCGGAGTTATGTTATTCCTGTCGTGCAAGAACGGCCTTCTGTTGTTACCTAATGCATGGGACCTTTTGGAAGGATGTGGAAGCGAAGTCCCGTGATTCCGAGCAAATTTCGTGTAGTATCAATGCCTTAATTTTTCAAAATTTTCGCTTGACATCTAAACAGAAACATGTTATGATTTGATATAGGGGATTGTCCGTTTTGGGCTTGAAAAATTTGAGGACGAGCTGCACACATTCTTGACAGGAGACTAATTTGTTTCTTACCTAACCCAACTAATAATGAGTCCGATGAGGCTTCCAATACCCACAACAATACTAATACCGAGGGCAAGGTTCGCGCGGTGCGTTGACGATGATTCAGAACGCCCTCCCATTTTTCCCTTTATCCAACTTACACCTTGCTCAAGTGAACCAAGGCGAGTATCCACGCGCTCCATCCAATTTAAAACGAGTCTTTGAAATTCTTGATTGTCCATCTGTGACTCCCTTAGTCCTAAAAGACTAAAACGAACTCCATTAGAAGTTTAGCACAATTCCACAGATAATGTCAAACTTTTCCTGAGTGTATGCGTGAAAGGTGTGATTTATGGGAACGCCGTTAAAAATCAACTTTGACAAAGGCACCCTCATCCTACAAGATGTTCCTGAGGCTCTTCAGACACACTTACCTGACATCCGCTGGGATGAACGTACGCTCACCTTCCGCGCGCCCGCCTATCGCTATCGGCACATCGTCTCGCAGCTGCGTGCGCACGACATTCCGTATCAAGACACTGCAAGACAGTTCACAGTTGAACGCTTCACGCACCAAAAATTACTTACGCCTTACCCCTATCAGATTGAGGCGATTGACGCATGGCATGCCAACGGTAAACGAGGTGTCGTAACCCTCCCTACAGGTGCTGGTAAAACCTTCATCGCTATCCTGCTTATCGCCGACACGCAGCGTCCTACACTGGTACATGTGCCGACGATTGACCTTATGCACCAATGGTACACTGTGCTGACCGAATACTTTGGACAAGAGATAGGACGCTATGGTGGCGGCTATCATGAATTGCGAGATCTCACCGTGACGACGTACCAATCGGCTGTCATGCACGCCCCTTACTACGGCAATCGGTTCGGCTTCGCCATCTTCGACGAATGTCACCACTTACCGGGGGAACAGTATCAGTACGCCGCAATCAGCAGCATCGCTCCCTTTCGTCTGGGGTTGACAGCCACACCTGAACGGGTTGATGGGAAAGAGAGTCGGCTCTATGCCCTTGTCGGTGAATGCTGTTATGAGGCACAAGTGCAGGAACTCTCCGGAAAAACGCTCTCTGAGTATCGTGTCGTAACGATTGCGGTTGAGATGGAAGACACCGAACGGGTCCAGTACGAGGAAGCGCGTCGTACTTACCTAAACTTCCTTAAGCAGGCGAGAATAAACATGGGTTCCCCGCGCGGATGGCATACATTCCTCTGGAAAGCCTCACAAACGGATGAAGGACGCGATGCTTTCAAAGCGTATCTTACACAGAAGCAGCTCAGCTTTGCCTCAACAACAAAACAAGAGTGGGTATGGAAACTGATTCAAAGACATCGCGGCGATCGAATCCTCATATTTACGCAGGATAACGACACGGCGTATCAACTCGGCACACGTTTCTTCCTACCAGTGCTAACACATCAGACGAAACCCAAAGAACGGAACGCTTTTTTAAACGGCTTTCGCGACGGCACCTATTCTATCCTCGTCACCTCAAAAGTGCTAAATGAAGGCGTAGATGTGCCGGAGGCGAATGTCGCTATTATTGTCTCTGGAAGTGGAAGTGTCCGAGAGCACGTACAGCGATTGGGACGTATCCTCCGTAAACGAGAAGGCAAACAGGCGGTGCTTTACGAACTCATCTCCAAACAGACAGGTGAACATTTCGTCAACAAGCGACGTAGACAACACCACGCTTATAGGGCAAAGTAGTAGTGCCGTAAACCAAAATATCATGCTTACCAAAGACCTACTCCGGTATAAAATTCAGAAGGGACAAATCTATCCCGAATTTGTAAAACCTACCGATCACCAACTGTTGGCAACCGCCGAACAATTAATCGCTGTCTTTGAAGCGTCACCAGATACACAACGTGCAACACTCTTGGAGTCCAGCAAGCATATTATTGATAGCACACCCGGAACACCTATAATCAAGCGTGGACTCGAAAAACTGTTGTTAGATCGGACAGAGTTTGACACCGAACCGAATGAAGAATTAATCGCGTTTCGGCACAAACTCTTTACAGAAACAAGCCGTCTGCTTTCACAGGAGCATTTCGAGGATTACACAGACTATCAAGGCAAAGTATCACAAATAATGGCAGATGAATCGTCTACAGAAGAAGTGGAGCTGAGTGCTAAACTCTATGCAGACCTGCCGAGTTGCCAACCGGTTTTGACATTTAACACGCTTTCGGCTGAACGGTTACTTCATCGCTATAACGCGGCGCAAGTCCAAGGGTTGCTCCTCCACTGCGACACCCTCACGCTAAAACTTGCCGATTCTATGACAGCCGAACTCCGTCAACTGTTCAAGTATCTGAGATTCAACCAACTGCTCTCCACAATTCGGAAAGAGAGAACCGACGACAAAGAAATCTATCAGATTACGGTGGATGGACCGCTTAACCTCTTTTACAAAACGAAGCGTTACGGTATGAATCTGGCGAACTTCTTCATGGCAGTGCTGCATCAACCCAAATGGGAACTCACTGCGGAGATTCAGTTCCGAAATAATCGACGTTCTCAGTTATCACTTGATGAATCGTGCGGTATCAAACCGATCTCGCAACAATTCCTCGCCTACATCCCAGAAGACATCCAACTTTTTCAGGCGATGCTCCGTAATAAAACCGACGATTGGCAGATCCGTCCCGGAAGCCAGTTCATGCCTTTACCGGGCGATTTCTATTGTTTCCCAGACTATCATCTCGTCCACAAAAGTGGTGTGGAGACTGCTATCGAACTGTTTCATCCGTGGCATCAAGGACATCTTATCGCTCGACTCAATACATTCGCTGACCAAACCGACGTGTCCCTGATTCTTGGTGTTTCAAAGGAACTGGAAAAAAATCCACTTATTGCCGAGGCACTGGAAGCATCAACATATTTTTCACAATTCGGCTTCACGTTCCGAGATGTTCCGACGATGCGCGCCTTGCTCCCAATCTTGAATTCACTCGTGTCGGACGGTAACGAGGCAAAATCTGAAAAATGAACACCGCAGAATTAAATTCTAACCTAACCGCAACACCAAATGAGGTAGGACTTTCAGCGGAACGGCTTGAGTGCATCTTCACCACCACGCAGCAGTTTATTGATGAAGAACGACTCGCTGGCGCGGTCACGGTTGTGGCACGGCGGGGTAAGGTAGCGCACTTCAAAGCACACGGTATGATGGACGTTGCAGCGAACAAACCGATGCAAACAGATACTATTTTCCGTATCTACTCAATGACCAAACCGATCGCTGCAGTGGCAGTAATGATGCTCTGTGCGGAAGGGAAACTACAACTCGATGCACCGGTTTCCGTGTACCTCCCCGAATTAGGTGGGTTGAAAGTCGCCTTGGATTCAGATGCTGATACACTCACGTTGGTTGAAGCAGATCGGGATATGACCGTCAGAGATTTGATACGTCACACCTCCGGATTGCCCGGTGCTGCCCGATACATGGCAGGGCAAACTGCCGTAGATAAATGCTACCGAGAGGAGGGTTTACATCTCCTACATGAATGCAACTTACAGGAAATGGTTGAGCGACTCGGCAGGATTCCACTGTTATATCAACCTGGAACAAAATGGCATTACAGCATCGCTGCAGACGTTTTAGGACGGCTGATTGAGGTGGTTTCTGATCAGCCTTTCGATGTGTTCTTAGCCGAGCAGATCTTCCAACCGTTGGGTATGGTAGATACCGGATTTTACGTCCCGCCAGAGAAAATTGACAGATTTGCGCGGATGTATGGTCCAAAGCCGGACGGAGACTTGCAGACTATTGACGCACCGGAGGGCGGAACGGGTCACGTATCCAAAAATAGTTTTACAGAGAAACCAAAATTCTTATCCGCTGGTGGCGGTTTGGTCTCTACTGCTGCTGACTTTGCCCGGTTTTGTCTGATGCTTTCAGGTAAAGGCACACTCGCTGGAAAACGGTTAATAACAGCAGAGTCCGTGGAATTGATGACACGCAACCATCTATCAGAACATCTGATACCGCTCGACAAAAAACCGGATAAACGTTATGCTGGACTCGGTTTTGGACTGGGTGTCTCGGTGCGTGTGCAGAAGACAGATTGGGTGCCTGCCTCCCAAGTCGGCGAATACGGTTGGATCGGTGGAGCAAGCACAGAATTCTGGATTTCGCCGCGAGATGAATTGGTAGTAATCACACTTGCGCAGCACATTCCTTTTTCCGAACTGAGTGAAAGGGTCAAGCCACTCGTTTACGACGCAATTTTAGAAGAAACGCCTGATGTACACCTTACCTTTCACCGCGAGGCAAACTAAAGACTGATAACCGACAATCACTAAAACATGATTATCAAAAACAATCCTGAACACATAAGCACAGACGAGATTGTCCTGTTTCCTTTCGATGACTACAGCATTCCGTTCCAACACGGTGTTCGGTTACACCTCGTGCCTTACAGAGCCGGTGTTGATCGCACCCAAATTGTGCTCCATCCCGGTCCTCTCGGTGCACCAGACAGTTCCCGTGTTATCTACTATGGATCTGTCCAGCGTGTTGGCGACGAACTCTGGATGTGGTACTTAGCACAAGGCGATGACGATAGTTGGCACCATCGGGTCTGCTTCGCAAAGAGTCATGATGGATACAACTGGGAGAAACCAGAACTCGGACTGGTAGAATATAACGGCTCAACCCGAAACAATCTCGTGGACATACAAGGCGGACAATACCACATTCAAGCGTGTGTCGTGTATTATGAACCGGATGACCCCGATCCTGCGCGTCGGTTCAAAGCCATCATTGAAACCTCCAAATATACCCCAAAATTCGCAGTTATGTTCAGTGAAGACGGACTCCGATGGCACGAGGCTGAACGGCATCCAAACCCACCATCCTGTGAAATGTCCGGTCTCACGAAATTCAACAGCTGCTACTATCTAACTGCACATGGCGGTAGCCATATAGGGCCCACACGACAGATGGTAATATATGCCTCTTACGACTTTGAACACTGGATCGAAGCCTCATGTTTGGGTTTTCGGCGGGGTAACATCCCACCAAGACCCGTGGTATACGGTGCACACCAAGGCGAACAGGTACACCTCGGTGCAGCACTGTGGAACCGCGGGAATGTGATTCTTGGTCTTTATGGGCAGTGGCACGGACCGGAAAATAACGATCGCCGACATGTGACAATGGATCTCGGGTTAGTTGTCAGCAACGACGCGCTTCACTACCGAGAGCCGATTCCAGATTTTCAGATGGTAGAGGCAGCGGAGGACGACTTTGAACATTTACCGACACCGATGAATTTCAAACACGCCGCACTTATGCAGGGACAAGGCTTTGAAAACGTTGGCGACGAGACACTCTTCTGGTATGCCCCCTGGCCAGAGCAGCTCAGCAACGGGGTCCGGATCGCAACGTGGCAGCGCGATCGACTCGGTTACTTTCAGGTAGCAGACATGACGCGGAAAACAGCGCAGCCACCACACGTGATTTCAGCACCTATTGACCTTGAAGGACAACTTTGCACAGTGTCCTTGAACGTTGATGGATTGTCCGAGTATAGTCAGGTTACAGTTGACATCTTAGACGAACGTTTCCAACCGCTTGAAGGGTATTCCAGAGAAGACTGTCATCCTCTTACGTCAGGATTTCATGAAAAAGTGAAGTGGAAACGGGGTGAACGGGTTAAAGGAAAAGAAACGATCCGTGTTCGACTCAATTACACAGGGATTCGTCCAGAAGATCCGAAGGTTTACGCGATTTACGTGAAAAAAGCAGGGAGACCTTGATTTCAATCCCATCTTCTGCTAAAATGTAACGGAGAGATGGAGGGAAAAATTATGACTTTTCTATATGGACTAAACAAGTTACGCCTTTGCGCGCTACTGTTAATCACGGGTTTGATTATCTGCCTTACCGCGTGCGGTCCGAAAGCGATTCCCTATTCACAAAGTTCGGAGGCACCTGAACCGAATGCTGTCGCTGTCGCGCATTATAATTGGGGCATAGCGTATGCCGATGAAGGCAATTTCGGACAAGCCATCATGGAACTCAGCTTGGCAATCCAGAGCGAACCGGGGTGGGTAATGCCATTTTTCACATTAGGCGTTGTCTATGGCAATCAAGGAGAACTCGATCGAGCCATCCAAGCGTGGGAGCGTGCTACTCAGTTAGACGCTGATTTCGCGAAAGCACATTACAATCTCGCTGTCGCCTATTCACATAAAGCAGAGAAGGCACTCTCAATCGCCTCGTTGCGTGAGGCAATTCGTTTAGACAAGGCGGCATTTTCCTCTGCGAAAACGGAACCTGCCTTTGACAACATTCGTAACACACCGGAATTCCAAGAATTAGAGAAAGTCACTGAACCCAATGAGTAAGGTCTCAGCGACAAAATATGGCACGCTACACAACCCTTTCAGCCCCAGAAGTCGCGCATATCGTCGCAAAATATCCGATCGGAACACCGATAAAACTTGAGGAGATTGCCGGTGGATTTGGAAACAGCAACTTTAAGTTGACAACCACAGATGGTGAGTTTCTGCTCAAAATTTGCGATGAGAAAGACTCGACAGAGCTCGACATGCAAATAGCGTTGTTGCAGCACCTCTACGTGCACGCGTACCCGACGGTGTATCCGATCCTAACGAAAGATCAGAAACCGCTTACGCATGAGACATTCGGCAGCGTAATGCTCTACCCCTTCCTGCGAGGGAAGCAACCACACCCCTCACCGAACACGCTGGCACAACTCGGCGAGGCACTGGCAAAATTGCACTGCATCCCACCCATTTCAGGGTTGCCCCGTTTTGCAATGGGAATCTCACAAATGACCCCTTTTTTTAAGGAGGTTCAAGGCACAGAATTTGCCACGCACCCGTTTGTTAAATCGCTGAAATCACAATTAGAATCAATGGAACCACAACTCACCGGATCACTCCCGACGGGGCTTCTACATGGAGATCTCTTTTTGGACAACACCCTCTTCGACAGCGATGAAATGGTAGCAATCCTTGACTTTGAGGAGGGATGTCACGATACTTTACTAATCGATGTTGGAATGACACTCATTGGGTGCTGTTACACATCGCAGCACCAATTAAATCTTGAGGCTGCACAGCGGTTTTTAGATGCCTACAATGCCTTGCGACCTTTGACAGAGAATGAATGGCAGTCCTTAGACTGTTTCGTTCACTACGCGGCCCTCTCTATAGCCTTTTGGCGATTCAGACAATTCAATATCCGTCGTCCAGATGTACACCGCGCAAATACCTATAAGGAAATGATTACCCGCAGCGCCGAATGGCAGTCTTTATCTGATAGATTGTTACCCAAGTTCTCTTAACTGACAACCGACAACCGACAACTGACAACTATTTGGAATATGTCTTTAATACGATTAGAACACGTCACCAAATTGTACGATCCAGACTTAATTCTGGACGATATATCGGTCGCAATCGAGCATGGCGACAGAATTGGATTAATTGGCCGTAACGGAACCGGAAAAACAACCTTAATTAAAATTATTAACGGTATGCTTGCCAATTTTAAAGGGAAAGTCGTGTCCGCGAAAGGATTGCACATCGGCTACCTTAGCCAAGAACCTGAACTTGCACGCGACTGTACCCTAAGGCAAGAGATGCTCAAAGTCTTTGAAAAACAGCGAGCACTTGAAGATAAGATGCTCCTCCTTGCGGAGGAAATGGAGACAACAGAAACACCAGATCTCTTAGCAGAATATGCTCGGATTCAGGAACAGCACGAGAAACTCGGGGGCTACGATTACGAACACGAAATCAACCGCATTCTCGGCGGCTTAGGTTTCAGTGATATAGACTTCAATCTTCCGATTCAGGTGCTGAGCGGTGGACAAAAAAGCCGAGCAACACTTGCCAAGTTACTCCTTGAAAAGCCCGATCTACTACTTTTCGATGAACCTACGAATCACCTTGACATCAACGGGATCGAATGGCTTGAAAACTATCTCAACATCGAATATAACGGCGCAGTCCTCGTCGTCTCTCACGATCGGTATTTTTTAGACAAGGTTGTCCGAAAGGTTTGGGAACTCGAAGAACATAAGATAAAAATTTACCGTGGGAACTACTCCAAGTATGTTGAAACCAAACAGGTCGAACAATTAGTTGGGGAACGGGAATTTAAAAGACAACAAGCGTATATTGCACACGAAGAGGAATTTATTCGTCTCAACATTGCAGGACAGCGCACACGAGAAGCACAAGGCAGACGGAAAAGACTCGCGCGATTGGAGAGAGTCGAAAAACCGAGGAGCGACGCGCCCACTCTCAAACTTAACTTTACACCTGACGCGCGCGGCGGAAACGATATCCTCCGATGCCAAAATGTTGGCAAAACATTTGGCGACAAGGTTATTTTTACAAACCTGAATTTTGAGGTATATCGTCGCGATATTATCGGAATTATCGGGGCGAACGGTACCGGAAAAACAACGCTCTTCCGAATGATTTTAGGTGACGAAGCACCAACACAAGGCGAAATGTGGGTAGGCCCCACGCTCAAATTCGGCTACTATACCCAAGAATTGGAAGGACTCAACCCAGATAATGAAATCATTAACGAAATCTGGGCACTTCGACCAAAGCAGACACAGGGCGAAATACGAAACTTTTTGGCGAAATTTTTATTCTCCGGTGATGATGTATTCAAACGGATTGGGAATCTGAGTGGAGGAGAGCAAAGCCGTATCCTCCTCGCGAAACTGTTATTAGAGAACGCGAATGTCCTACTGCTTGATGAACCGACCAACCATCTTGACATCCCAGCACGCGAGGCTTTGGAAGCAGCACTGGCAGAATACCCAGCAACGCTCTTCATCATCTCCCACGATCGGTACCTGCTAAACAACCTTGCGACAAAATTGCTCATCTTTGATGGTAAATCCGGAGGAACTGCGGAACTTTTTGAAGGCAACTACGCCGAGTACATAGCACAGCAGCAAAAAACCTCTCAAGCGGATCAACTACAGAACGAAGACAACCCAAAAATAGAAAATACGCAAACTGGTTCACCGAAACGTAAGTCGAAATCAAAGCGAAAGCGGAAAATAAAAGCACAGCGTCTCGTGGGCAGCAATTAAAGAACCGCCAATTTTGTGAAAAATGCAGATAATTTCAGCAAAATACCGAATTTTCCCCAGAAAACATGCTAAAACTAACATTCTTTCATTTTAATTTGACATTCAGATAAAATCCGCGTATAATTATTACGTCGTGTATACGATGGAAAATGTATCTGATATAGGACATATTAATTTTTTTAGATTATATCCTTAAAAAACGCTCTATACTGTCAACTTTTAACAGCAAGTTTTGACTTGCAAACCATGCCAGATAATGTCTAAAGACCAAGAATTCCACAATGAAATTGATGTCGTAATGCGTGTGATGCATCATGCGCAAGCGGCTGTCAAATCCAGGTTTATTCAGGAAGTCGTTCCCAACCGTCTGACGATTGTCCAGTTTAACGCGCTACAACACCTTCATTGGTATGGCAGCGAGGCTGGTATGTCAGTGAGTGAACTTGGTGAGCACTTGGGTCTCGCCCATAACACAACATCTGGCTTAGTGAGCCGTCTTGAACGGCACGGTTGGGTAATCCGTCGTAAATGTGAGAAGGATCGGAGACGTGCACGGATTAAACTCACGCCGCAGTCTGAACAACTTTTCCGAGAACGTGTAGAACATGCGACGAGCTTTTGGCAAAGCACCTTCGGGCAGCTATCCACGCAAGAGCAAGAAAACCTGATTGAAAGCCTGAAACGGCTGAAACAGGTGATGGCAAAACCGGTGTGGCCAAGTTACGCGCAGTTACATCCACGCGACGCAGACCACCTACAAAAACGATTTGAAGCGGATTTGGACGAACTTGCACAAGCAAAACTGAAGCTTGTCGGATTAAGATTGATCCTCGCGCAAATCGCGGAAAAGCGCAATGAACATGAACTTGCAGCGTACTTAAACCAAGCCGCCTCCGAAGAAATACGTCATACGAACCAGCTGTTAGCACGCCTTGGATATGGTGAGAATTTCGAGAAACTACTTTCATCACTCGTTCATGAAGACAAGTTAGTTTACGAGGAATTACTCTCCTTGCTCGAGACGAATCCCCATGCCAAAGAAGATGAGGAATTGATATTCCTACAACAGATGGCTCAAGATAGCCAAAGATATAGACGTTGGTTTCGCAGTATCCATAAACAAACGAATCAGTGACTTCTATTTTGTCAACAGCCACCTGAGTTTCTGGCTTCCATTTCGATCGGCTTGAAAGCCTCACCGAAAGTCAGAACCCGCTTTCCCGGCTGATGACGCTTAAGAGGAGAACATGCAGTCCCAAAGTTCTGAAAGCTTGCCTCCAGAATGTTACGATGACAACGAACTAATTGAGCGATTTCAACACGGCGACACCGCCGCATTTGATATGCTCTTCACCCGCTACCAAAAACGCACCTACCGTTTGGTGCAACGCTTCGTCTCAAACCCGGAAGATGCATCAGATTTAACACAAGACGCCTTCATACGCGCGTATCAAGGATTAGGCGACTTTAAAAGCCAATGCCAGTTTTACAGTTGGCTTTACCGAATCACGGTGAATCTTTGTATCGATTTCTTAAGGAAAAAGGCAAGATCAGAAGTGCTCTTGTACGATTCCGAGGAATCTGATGAACTGCCGATGGCGAACATCCCGGACCTTCGCTCAGAATCGCCAGCAAAAGCGGCCGAGAATAAGGAGTTGAGGGCTCACATCCGGAAAGCCGTTCGTCGCCTCCCTCCAAAGCAACGGCAAATCTTCATTTTACGACACTGGGATGGATTATCACTTAAAGATATTGCGGCTACCGTTGGGAGATCCGACGGAACAGTCAAAGCGCATCTGCTCCACGCGCATCGTAACCTTCGTAGGCATCTCCGCGGTTACCTACGAGAAACAGATCGCTAAAAATTGTTGTATGCGCGCTTCCAAAGCGCGCATACCCCCCGGTGTAGGTAACACCCCAATTTTATAGTAAAATCCGAAAATAAGTTTACATTTTGAAAAAACGCGTCTTGCTTCATGAACCCTGTAGGAGGGAATTCCGATTCCCGACTCTTCTCCTAAGGGTGTATAAGTAATTACGGGATCTACTATAAAGTGTTTCACGTGTAGACAACAGAACTCAGCACTTCTCACGCGTCTGTTGTTTCATCTGCAAAGAGTGCTTCAACGAAATCTGCCCCCGCGAAATCCCTCAAATCGTCAAGTTTCTCACCAATACCAATCAGTTTGACAGGGGCACCAATCTCCGCATTTACCGCAATTACAATGCCACCCTTCGCAGTGCCATCCAGTTTCGTAACGGTGACTCCTGTAATCGGCACTGCATCATTGAAAATCTTCGCCTGCATCAGCGCATTTTGCCCCACCGTTCCATCAATGACAAGCAGTACTTCATGCGGTGCTCCAGTGTGTGCTCGTCCCATTACACGCCCGATTTTTGACAATTCATCCATCAGCGGTTTTTTGGTATGCAGCCTCCCCGCGGTATCTACAATTAGCACATCCGCGTTGCGATGCTTCGCTGCGTGAACCGCATCAAAGACAACAGCGGCAGGCTCAGCATTTTCGCCTCCCCGAATTAACTCCGCACCAGCACGCTCACACCAAATAGCAAGCTGGTCCTCCGCCGCCGCACGGAAGGTATCACCAGCGGCAACAACTACGTGTTGCCCGTTTCCTATAAAGCGACTCGCAAGTTTACCGATAGTCGTTGTTTTGCCTGCACCATTCACACCCAAAACTAAGATTGTATACGGTTTCTCATTCTCAATCCGCAGCGGAACATCCGGTCCAAGCAAATTCAAAATTTCCGATTTTATGACCGATCCCAATTCCGAAGAATCGCTTAATCCCTCTGCCTTGACTCTCTCCCTGACGTTATCCATCAGCGTCAATGTGGTATCAACACCTACATCCGATTGGATTAAAATCTCCTCAATTTCCTCCATCAAATCTTCGTCAATTTTTCTGCCAACCCGTAGAAGACCTGACAATTGAGACAGAAACTGGTCGCGTGTTTTCGATAAGCCGGACTTAAGCCGATTAAACCAGTTTCCCTGCTCATCTCCAGCATCGGATTCATTGTGGCTTTTATCACCACCTTTAAATAAATTTCTAAGCATTACCTTTCCTTTTTGATGTTTGTTTCGTATCTATAGCGATTAGCAGAAATCGTGCCTGCCGCTTTAATATAATACAGTAACAACACGCAAAAAGGCAACGAAAAGAGATAGGAGGATATCGCGTAAAAAAATCCGTATTCATACAAATTTCCTTGAAAGATTGGCTATCTTATGGTATACTACGAAATAAGGTTATAAGAGAGGAAGATTTTTTAATTTTTGTTTATCATCCTAAAGTTGAGGAATATATCATGTTAAAATTAAAATACACACGAAACCTACTCACTGCATTGGCGATAATTTTACTTTTTACCGCCTGCGCAGAAAAACAGTTAGATGAACTTGTGCAACAGACAGAAGAAGAAACCACGAATGCAACGGAAACAGAACCTGTCCAACCCGAAGAACCGGCAGCGGTAGCACTCCCCGGTTTGCCAGCAGATGTGGCAGGATATACACAGTGGCTGAAATTAAACGCAGCACCTATCCCTCCAGTCCCTGGTGGCGATCCACACAACGGCACAAAAAATGTTTACGTTAATCAAACACGTGATACCATCGCACCAAACGGTACCCAGCAGTTCCCTTATCCAGATGGAAGTATTGTCGTAAAGGACGCGACCCGCCCCGGTAAGGATTATATTGGGCTCATCGCGATTATGCGGAAAAAAGACGGTGTGGATCCTGATCACAACGACTGGGAATTCATTGAATATGTCCGAAACGCGGCGGATGATGAGTTCCGTGTCATCGCCAAAGATGGTGTCTGTTGGGGATGCCACGCCCGAGTCAAAGACATCGATTACGTGTTTACAGAACTTGAATAAGGAGCACCTTTTGAATCCACACAACAACCGCGTGAGGCACTTTCGTCATAACGCCTCACGACCAAAACCGTTGGGGGCATCACTGCTCTTATCGCTCGTGTTCATAGTTAGTGTTGCCCTCAGCATTTTTTTACCAACCGTGGTGGAGGCACGTCCTGAGTTTGCAACCGAACTTGAGAAGGAATGTAGCTTTTGTCATCTCGACCCAGCTGGTGGCGGCCCCCGAAATCGAATCGGCGAAATTTTTGAAGAGAACTATTTTGAATTCCCCGAGGATTTTGACATGGATGCCGTAAGCGAAGAAGCCAAGGAAATTGTCAAGCAACTCACAACTTCACTTGACTTCCAAACCGCTTTCATTAAGACAACACACGTTGACGAAGAGGAAAACGCCAGCGCTGGATGCAATTCATGCCATTCTTCGATTGACAGATTTCTGCTTATGCAAGCAGAAGTAACATTCAACGCGCAAGCCTCCGAGCATGTCCGACTCACCCTTTCCAACAACGCCGGAACAACAATGAACGCGTTTGCAACGGTAGATGCTATTCCAAAACATCTCTATGTCAAAGTCGGTCAATTCCGCCTACCGTTTGCTATCAAACAGAAGGACCACAACATCCTTGTCCGAGAAGGCTACGGACTCGGCTCCAACAAACGAGATGTCGGTGTTGAACTTGGGGGAAGTGCGGGGAAAGTTTTTTATAACGCGGCTTTCTTTAATGCCAACAATGCAGCAGCGAAAGGTGGACTTGGCACTCTCGGTGCGCAACTTGGACCAATCCGAGTCGGTGTTTCTACCCTATTTGAAAAACCGGGCGAAGACTGGGAACGACTCATCGGTGCGTTTCTCACTGCTTCCTATGCAGGCGTGAGTGTTGAAGGGGAATTCAATTTTGGAAACAGCGGAGAGGCAGTCTCCTTCGCACCGGATGCCGTTGATTCAAAAGGGTACTATATCGGCGCAAAATATCGCGTCCTGCCTCAACTCACTGTCTCGGGTCGGTACGGATTATTTGACCCAGATAGGACAATTAAAGGGGATGCAAGTCAGCGAGTGACACTCAGTGCCCAATACAATTTCATCGAAAATGGGGCAATCTCTATTTTCTATTGGGCAAACCTCGCGAACGCCGACCGTAGTAACGATGATACAATACAGGACAAAGGGACGCTACGTCAACTTCAAGGGACCGACCAGATTATCCTGATGTCGCGATTCTGGTTCTGACATATCCTTAAACTTCACCCACAAGAGTTTGCCTTTATCGAAATGCCAACGCGCTCAATACACTTCAAAACACATAGGGCCGGATGCGAAAATCCGTCCCTATGTGTTTATATTTACACATAACGTCACCTAAAGACATCTTATATACTCTTCCCAAGTATTAGTGATGTTTGAAATCTCTCCTGAACCTCACACTATTACGCCTTAAACGCTTAATATGACAGCAAAAGCTTGATTGGCATAAAAATTGCTTAAACGGTATTGCTTGAAACTTTAAAGTATCTTTTGTCCTCCCATATTCGTTATATTTGGCGTAACTTGCAAGTGATTCCAGCCTGCAATAACAGAAATTCTCAAGCAATGTAAAACACGAGTTAAATTGGGAGATCGCTTCTACAAAAAACCCCTTAAATTGCTCCGAATAAAAAGCCTATAATTACAGAATCCTTAGAGCGCAGGAGACACTTCTTATGGCAGCCGAACTTTCCAAAAATTCTCCGACAAACCCAAGGGACCGAAACCTGCTCTTAAAAAGTTTAATCGGTTTGGTTGGACTGATGTGCATCCTTCTCGGTGTCTGTATCTTCTATATTGTGCAAGGTAACATGCGTGCACGGACGCGATACAGTGTAAAGACCTTCACACCGCAAGGAGAGGTTCCACAATGGGCTGATTTCTCGATTACGTTCTCAGAGGCAATCATCGATAAGTCGCGTGTCGGAACTGAAGTTTCAGCAGAGGCACTTCGGTTTACGCCAGCCGTCCAAGGCACTGCCCGTTGGGCTGCGCGCGATAGAGTCGGTTTTTTCTTAGATGCGCCTTTGGCACCCTCTACACAATACACTGTCGAACTCAGACCAGAACTTAACCCATCCGAGACATTCCTACTCACCGGACAAAAAGAGTTTAAATTCGCCACCGAACCTTTCACCGTACAACAGACACGTATGGAGTTTACCTCTGACAATGAACATGTAACAGGGTCTGGCACAATAGCATTCAACTATCCTGTAACCATTGTCGACTTAAAGGCACACCTCTCCATTGAACTCGACGATGGAACAGAAGTTCCATATCAAATTGAAACCAGCACAGCAACAGCACGAACAGTAAGATTCAAAACAAAACGAATAAAACGCCTCAATACGAACCGAGAGATAAAGATTAGGGTCGAAAAGGGATTCAAGTGTACAGGTGGAAAAATTGGTTTGGAAAAACCAAGCACTACGCCCGTGATACTCCGAGGGAGAGGGACACTCGGTGTAACATATTCGGACGTTTGGGAAAGTGATGGTACACCCTATATTTCGGTCAGTTTCAATGCACCGGTACTCAGCGACACAATTGAACCGTATTTAGAACTTACACCGGCAGTGACATATAAGGTGACATCCGACTATCGAAACATAAGAATCCATGGCGATTTTAAGAGACGAACGACTTACACATTGAAGATTAGGAAAGGCCTGACAGCACGAAACGATGCCGTTTTAAAACAGGACTACACGACGCGGCTCAAAATTCCTGATATTAAACCGCAGCTCCGGTTTCTCGGTGATGGCTTCTTCCTGGCGAGAAAAGGGCAGCTGAATCTCGGTCTCGCAACGATTAACGTTGAACGCGTGGAACTCAATATTGAGAAAGTTTTTGCAAACAATCTCATCTATGTCTCGAAATTAGAGAGATGGAGTCGTTGGAGCAGGAATTTAGGTAAACCTATTCATACGGAAGTGCTTGATGTGTCTTCTCAATTGAATGAAGAGGTGACGACACCTATCTCTTTGGAGGAGTATCTCTCAGACGAACATGTCGGTATCTTCAAAGTTGTAGCACGAAACACACGAAACAGGTGGAACAGTGCACATCAATGGGTGCTCATCACGGATTTGGGAATTAGTGCTAAACGCCTCGGAGATAGACTGTATGTTTGGGTGAAATCCCTATCTACCGGTAAACCTGTACCAAGCGCACGCGTCAAACTCATCAGCGATAACAACCAAACACTGTTCAGTGGCACAACCAACTGGGCAGGATTCATTGAATTCATAGATGTCGCGGAGAAGACAGAAAACTTCACACCCTTTATGATCACTGTCGAGAAACGCGATGATCTTGCTTTCATTCAATTGGACCGGCATGAAATCGCAACAGCAGATTTCGACATCGCTGGTTCCACCTATCTACAAACAGGTTACGAAGCATTTCTTTACACCAGCAGGGGTGTCTATCGCCCGGGTGAAACTGTCCAACTCGCTGGTATTGTCCGAGGACCGAAGCATAAAACACCACAACCACTCCCTACGCGAATCGAAGTTATCTCCCCCGATGGTAGAATTTTGCGAGAGTTAAGGCAGCAAACAAACAAAAGCGGTGCCTGCGATGTGCAAATTCTTATTCCTGATTATGCCCTGACCGGCAGCTACATTGCCAAGATGCGGATTGCTGATCGGGTCGTTGGAAGTGCACAATTTCAGGTTGAAGAATTTATGCCCGATCGAATGAAAGTTTCTATAACAGTGGACAAAGCCGATTATAAACTCGGAGATGAACTTGACCTTGAAGTCACTGCTGTTAATCTATTCGGTCCGCCAGCTGTAGGGCGGAAGGTGCAAGTTGCATGCGAATTGGAAGCGGGCCCGTTCCTAACAGACAATGTACTACAAGGCACGGATGCCAAGAAATGGCACTCGTTCGTCTTCGGAAATACCGGTTCAAATTTTGAGAAACAGAGAATTGAGTTGGGAGAAGGCAAAACTGACACAGCGGGTAAGGCGCACTACCAATTTACGATTCCTGCAACATTGAAAGCTCCCTCCTTGCTAAACGGGATTCTGACAGCAACCGTCAGTGAAGTCGGTGGCAGAGCGGTCACCGCTTCACACCGAGTTGTTATCCACCCATACTCACATTATGTTGGACTCCGGCAGACAACGACGGGAGATATAAAAATTAACAAACCGCTTCATTTCGACTACGTTGCTATCAACGATGCAATGG
>JAPPBX010000062.1 GCA_026702755.1 Candidatus Poribacteria bacterium
CACGCATCAAACTCAACAAATTATATCCAGCAATATAAATGTGACAGACTACTAGTGGTGGTGCCGCACTGATGAAGTCGCATAGACAGGTAATTAAGCGTGTTAAAGAACTTAGTCCGGAAGTTATTGTCACTCTTGATGATGTTGTCAGTGCTACCAAATCCCAATTCAAGACCCAGAAGATTGGCACACTTGGTGGCAAAGTCCAGCTTGAACCACTTACCTACAGACACGATGGGCTGATTTGTCAATTTTCCCGAGATTTTAGTGACGTAATACGGGAGCAACTTAACTGGCATTTTGTTCATCGCAAACGTGGTTTCCAGAGGATAAACTTTAATGACAATAGAACACATCAAGGAAAGTGGTATCGACTCTCTGGTTCCTGTTGGGAAAACGGGGACGAAATTATAATTCGGAAAACACTGCGTGATTTGCACACTGGTGAATTCCTAGCAAGCAGTGTGGTGAGTTTTTTAAATTCACAACTCCGCGAGCCAGTTGTCTGCCCACCTCCCAATTATGAGCGATTCCACGAGGATAAGAAAGCTTTCGAGCCTAAACATATTATTCTCCCCAATTCAAGTTCAAGCGAGCCAAAGATAACCAAACGCCTTATGCCACAACCTTCTCCCGTTGGTGGCTTAGAGGTTGATGTATGGACAGACAAAGGGCGAGATCCCGTATATTACATTAGAGGTGAAACGATGAAGGTCTTTGGACGTGTGAATCAACCTGCGTATCTCCGGTTGCTCTATATTCTTTCTGATAGGAAATACACACTTCTCCAAGATAACTACTATGTCGATTTGTCACAGGTCAACAGCGATGTAGAGATTGGTGAGTTTGTGTGTGCGCCACCGTTTGGCGCGGAAATTTTGGTTGTTGCGGCGCGGACAGAGAAGTTCCCTCCCATTCAGACCTATGAGGAGAATGGGTACCTCTACTTGGCAAATCAAGACCCCGAATCAGCTGCTCGGACCTTCCGAGGAGAGGATGAGACGGAGGATACACGAGGTATGAAGCGCAAAGATCAACATAACGAAGCGCAAGTTGTCGTGGTGACAATGGAGAAATGAAAAGTGGCGCATCTGTAGGGCGAGTTTTTGATTAAAAATGCTCGTCCTATTGCCTCCTATACGGCTTAACAGTAAGGAATCTCTTTGTGAAAACCAGAACTTTACAAATTTGTTTTGCTATTACTCTACTAGTTCTCGTTTCTATACTTTTTAATAACACGATAGCACAAGAATCTCGTCCGTCCCCTCATGCGGACTATTTCGACTACATCACACTCTTCTCTCAGGGAAGAATCACCCGTTTCACAGAGATGCCGATCCGGGTGTACATCTCGCCTGTTTTAAGGGAGAGCCCATATCTACCAGAAATCCGATACGCTATGCAAACATGGCAGACCTCCAGTGATGGCGATGTTCGTTTTGAAGAAACTGAGACTCCTCAGAACGCAGACATTCGTGTGAGTTGGGGCTACACCGGTCTCCTCACCGATTTTCAGGACACCAGACTCGGCAGTGCGGAACTCACGCGCCTCCAGAATAGCCAGCAGCATTCAGCAGTCAGCAATCAACACGGGATAGAAGACTCTCGCATGGCTGAAGGGAAGAATGGAAGGGTGGGTGCCTCCGTAACTTCTAACCAGGCAACCCTCCAACCAAACACCGACAGCCGCCAACCGACAGCCGCCAGTCAATTTACAGTCGAGGTAATCCTCATGTTAGAAGGCGATGCGACTATTGGTGAACTATCACAGGAAGAGATGCGCACCGTGTGTCTCCATGAATTCGGACACGCAATCGGGTTATGGGGTCATAGCCCACACCCAGGTGACATCAACTATCCGACAGCAACAGCACAATACCCATCGCCACGTGATATAACCACCTTACGGAAACTTTATAGGACACCGCTTGATACACCACAACACGACATCGCAATAAAAATGTTGAAAACCGAGATTGAAGAGAAACCCCACGCAGACGTTAAAAAACATCTCCGTTCACACTACCTCCTCGGAACCGTCTACTTCGATAAAGGGGATACAGCGTCAGCAATCGCAAGCTTCCAGACCTGTAGACAACTGGACCCCAAGTTTCAATCCGCAATAGAAAAACTGATCCAAGCCTATCACGAAACAGGGGAAACCCACGAGGCGATCGCTCTCCTTGAGAAACGGATAACCCTAAAACCGTCTCCAGCAGATTACAACACACTCGGCATCTTCTATTACGATAAAAAAGATGTTGAAAAGGCAATACAGGCGTTTGAAAAAGCGCTCCACATCGCCCCCTACCACAAAGCCGCACGACGAAATCTACATCAACTCCTCCGAGCAAAAGGATTTAGAGCGTTAGCATCAAAAGACTTTGAAACCGCTACCGCCACCTTTGAAAGGGTGCTGCAGATGGAGCCGCTCGATGCACCCACATATCAACTCATGGGCAATGGATATGCCCAAGTTGGGCAGTTTGAAAAGGCGATCAACTACTACCAGAAAGCAATCGACCTCAATCCTGTTGATGCGTTGACACAGCAAAACCTCGCACAATGCTATAATAACTACGGCGTAGCCTTACGAAATCGTGAGAAATGGGACGAGGCGATTGATGCCTATCGTAACGCTTTACGGTTGATGCCTACGCTTCACATCGCCCGAACAAACCTGAGTGATGCGTTCACCCGTAAGGCGAACGCACATAACGAAGCAGGCGAACTCGACGAAGCCGTGGAGGCGTATCTCGAACTACAGAAACTCCACCCGGACGAAATGCACATCCGTAATTTGCTTGGCGAGTTATATCTCAAAAAAGGCGACTATGCCAACGCACTGTCGGTATTTCAGCACGTTTACAACGTCAATCCAAATGCTGATCACGCGTTGCACAACCTGATCGCCGCGTATCACCACTATGCGCGAAGTCTCAGTGATACGGACGACTACACAACAGCGATCCAACTACTTGTGGAGGCACTTCGACTCGCGCCGACCGATCTGAACCTACGTTTAAGCCTTGCGAATGCCTATCAGGGTGTTGGAGACTATGAACGTGCCGCTGTCGAAGTGTCCCATATTTTGGCACAAGAACCGGAAAACCGACAGGCTAAGGAAGAACAGATTAACCTACAAATCCGACGCGGGAATGCGCTTATGCGGCAACGGCAATACGCCGCCGCGCTCGCTGAATTCGAGGCGATTCCTGAAGCCAAGCGAGATATTGAAATCTATAATACCATCGGTTATCTCTACCTCCTGGAAGGCAAACACGCGGAAGCCTTTGTTGGTTTTGAAACCGTTTTGCAGAAAGATCCAATTAACATGCCTGCCTTCAGGAATCTGCTGTCGTTAGAATCGCAGTTGATCCGTAGGCGCGGCAATAAAATGAGAGAGGAAACCCTCGTCAAGGTTCGATGTCTTCTCACTATCTCTTTGATGCATCGGAAACAACCGACCGCCGCTGTCGAAAAGTATCAACTCGCGCTGAAATCAAAATCCGAAGAGATGGATGCGCTTCTCATCGAAACCGGCAGACAACTCGCCAATCGGTTCCAGCAACACGGCGATACCGAAAACCGTGAACTGATCCTCGATTGGGTTGAAGAACGTAGAGGCAACTGACCACTGTGAAATATATTGCAAGTGCCCCTGATAAGGGGATTTAGGGGTTTCTTCTATAGTAAAAGTATTATTTGAACAATGCCCTTAAAAAGAAAAAGGGTCAGGCAAACATGCCCGACCCGGGGTCTCTATCCCTTACGGGGAAGGAGGAGTGTAACAAGACTCGCGATCTCTTCTGTCCGACGACTAATTACGACCACCGCCACCACCGCCACGACGGTTGCCTTCACCACGCCAGCGATTCGCACGTTGCTGTGATTCTTCCTGACGCTTTTTCGTCAATTCGTTGAGTTTAGTCATCTGCTCTTTCGTCAAAACCTCTTTGAGACTCGCTTGGAATTCTTTACCCACAGTTACGGCAAAACTCTGCATCTCTGCCATAGCCGTCCGCATATCACCGGATGCCCGTGCTTCTTCCATTTTTGCGGTAAATTTATCGCGAGCCGTTTGATAGACAGGGCGCGCTTTCAGGAGCGTCTCGTCGTCCACTTTTACAGCGAAGGTCAAGTCAATCCACGAATTATCAACGATAGACATGGGATTCATCATTCCCATCCCGCCTCTGTTGCCACTGCGCTGGCCGCCCTGACGATTACCACGTTCACCTTGTGCGTTCCGATCAGGACGTTGTGCCGATGTTGCATGTTCAAAGACAAAAACCCCTACGATTGCGATTACTGCGATTGCGCCGATTGCAAAAAATTTCTGCTTCATTTTTATTTCTCCTATAAAAATTTTGGTTGTGTGAACACCTCCACTGCTTTTTGGAAGACGTTCACAATTTGGTTCTGCCTCTTTAGTCAGGTCTGTTCAGAAAAGGTTCGTTTTTTCTTGTCTGAAGCGGGATTTACAGGATTTTAGGATTGGCAGGATTGAAAATGGGAAGATTGGATGGTGGGTAGCCACAAGAACCAAGGAAATCCGCAGAAATACCCAAGCAAAAGTAGCTGAGAATGTGCTCGCTGGTTTGGAGGAGAAGGGGATTATTGAAGACGACCACGTGCTTTGATGATTGTCTGAAGCGGGATTTACAGGATTCAAGGATTTTCAGGATCGGAAGAAGGGAAGATTGGAAAGATGAAAGGTAGAACCCTTCATCGTCTGAACTGTGATTTCTGTGATTTAATGATTTATAGGATTAGCAGGATGATGGAGTCTTCTTGCTTGGGTGTTTCCGTCGTCTGAATCGCGGATGACGCGGAGGACACGGATTTTAAGTCTTTTTCAAATCTTTTTCCTCCACAAAACCCTGGCTTTGAGGTATAATAGTAATATCATTTCCAAGAGTTTATATTGCCTTAAATGCACCGGGTATACCCCAAAATCGTAGACCCTTTTCAGAGAAATTATGAAAAAGCGGAGACGTAAACCACTGCAAAAGCACAGAAACAAGCCACTGCAACGGATTGCCTCAAGAGCGTTGCACGCTTCTGTTATGCTTTCACAGATAGAACAGACCGGACCCTCGACGGATAAATTCGTGAAGGGGAGTAAGATAGCAGCAGGGAGTGGATTCTTCGTCGCCCCGTATCTGATAGCGACGAATATCCACTGTGTTGTAGGGACAACTTGGGTTTTTGTAGAACCTGTCAGTCTGCCCAACACGTACCCGATTGAGAGCGTGGTTGCGTTTGATGACAAAATGGACCTGGTCATTCTGCGTGTCTCCGTTGAAGGCATGCCGATCCCGCTTGCCGACAGCGATACCGTCGAGATGGGTGAACAGATTTATGCAGTGCGCTGCGTCGGTGGCGGTATAGAAGAAAAAGGCGCGAGAGGTGCCGTCACGGAAGGCACGGTACACGGCATCCGGCAAACAGACGCACATTTGCGCTTAAAAACGTCTTTGTCTTCCGGTAACAGCGGCGGACCAGTGATAAACAAGGCTGGCGAGGTTATGGGGATCGCTGTTGCTGGCGGTAACCCCGTTGGCGGACGTACAGAAGAGCGTATTGTAGAATTCGCTTACGCGATTCCTTCAAACGCCATCAAGTCCTTGCTTGAAGAAGCGAGAACAGAGGAGGCTTTTGAAACGTGGCGAGAACGTCCCCGCATCCGTGCCTATGCTGAAGCATCTCAAGGATACCTGAAGCAAAACACAGGCGAATACAAAGCAGCGATAAAACACTACACGGATGCGCTGCAACACAACCCGGATCTAGCAGCGATCTATCACAATCGTGGGACTCTAAAAAATGTCCTCGGGCACCACAAAGAAGCCATCGCTGACTGGGATGCTGCCCTGAAATGCAACCCAGACCTTGCAGAAGCGTACTTCAATCGGGGTGCCGCGAAGAACGCCTTGGGAGACTTTGAAGGCGGCATCGTCGACTGTAGTACTGCTATTGATCTCCATCCGGATGCGACCCCTGCCTATTACAATCGCGCCTTAGCACGAATGGAACTGAAGCGGTACACGGAGGCGATTGCAGACTACGACAAAGCCCTCGAACTTCTACTGAGTAAGGCAGACGCTTACGGTGCCTACTATAATCGCGCACTCGGGAAGTACCTCTTGGGATTAGAGAAAGCGGCGCAGGGGGATGAAGCGGAAGCTGTCGAACTCTATCACGCGGCGATCCCTGACTATACACAAGCCATCAAGGTCGCCCCGAACCGTAACCTCGCCAGTAAAAACTATAACAACCGCGGCTACGCGAAGTATCTCATCGCCGAACATGAATCTGCAGACGGAAATATGGAGGAAGCCCGAATTCTCTATGAAGAAGCAATGATCGACAGCGAGGAAGCACTCAAGCGTGATCGGAGAAATGCATACGCCTATTGCACTCGCGCAGTTGTACTGATCGCCTTCGACGCATACGATGCAGCGATAGATGACTTTGATAGTGCTATTAAACTGGACCCGGGGTTCGCGCACGCCTACCACCAGCGCGGACTTGCAAAGCAGGCGATTGGACAGCAGCAAGAAGCAGAGGCAGATTTGCGGAAAGCGAAGCAGTTAGACCCAGATGTAGGAAAAATAAGTTAAAAAGAGGAAAGGTAAAATGGATTGGCAAGACGCACTGTCGGACATCATAATACATCCCAACTCACGACTCCGGTTTAAGGAACCCCTCGCAAAACACACCTATTTCGGTATCGGCGGTGAAGCGACCGCCTACATTGAAGTCAGTACCATAGATGAACTATCAGCATTGGCACATTTTCACCGGCAGTGGGACGTTCCGATTGCGATTATTGGACGCGGATCAAATCTACTCGTGAGCGATACCGGCTTCAAAGGCATCAGTGTTCGGTTAATCGGTGAGTTAGCGAAATCGGAAGTTGATGGGAATACTGTTTCAGTCGGTGCGGGGCTTTCACTGCCGCGTCTTTCAAAAACGATGTCGCGACAGGGCTTGAGCGGTGTGGAATTCGCGCTCGGTATCCCCGGCTCCGTCGGCGGTGCTTTGATTATGAACGCTGGCGCATGGGGAAGCAGTTTCGGAGATGTCGTCACAAACGTCACAGTTATGGACGACACCGGTGAACTCGTCAATTTGACCCACGCCGAGGCAGCGTTTGAATACCGACACAGCGGTTTGGACGCGTATTTCTGTGTTACCGGTGCAACGCTCGAACTTGAACCCGGAGATGCTGACGCAATCACGGAGCAGATGCAGGCGTTCTATAAGCAGAAAGTGGAAACACAACCCTTCGCTGAAGAAAACGCTGGGTGTATGTTCAAAAACCCACCCGGCGATTCCGCGGGACGTTTAATCGACATCAGCGGGTTGAAAGGCTACCGCATCGGTGGTGCGGAGGTCTCCACGGTGCACGGAAATTTTATTCTCAATATCGACAATGCAACAGCAACAGATGTGTTGGACTTAGTCGCGCATATCCAACAACAGGTACGCGAAAAGACCGGCATCTCGCTCCAGACAGAGGTCAAACGACTGGGGTTTGACGCTAAGGTCGAATAACCGTTCCATCCATCCGACGCACGGGTGCCCAACTGCCGTTGAGTGGGTCTTCCGGGAATGGGAATCGTGCGGCGAGTTCCTCGTTTAAATCAATACCGAGTCCCGGTGCCTCATTTACCCAAAAACAACCATCTCGAATTTCAGGACACCCCGGAAAGACCTCTTTGGTATTCTCACCGAAGACGTGCTGCTCCTGAATACCGAAGTTATAGCACGCCAAATCCAATGCGACATTGGCGGCATGCCCGACCGGAGAAACATCACCTGGGCCGTGCCATGCGGTTCGTACGCCGAAAAATTCACAGAACGCAGCGAGTTTACGTGCCGGACTGATACCACCTATCTGTGAGATATGCACCCGGATGAAATCAATAAGCCGATCCTTGATAAGGTGAACGTATTCATTCGGATTATTGAACAATTCACCCATTGCAATCGGGATACTCGTCTGCTGACGCATCAGTTGAAAATAGTCAACATCCTCTGGAGCAAACGGGTCTTCAAGGAAAAAGAGGTTATACGGCTCCAATCCTTTCGCAAGATTAATTGCTTGGATAGGTGGGATCCGTTCATGCACATCGTGGAGGAGTTCCACCTCGTCGCCGAGGTGTGTCCGCAAATGATCGAAGAGTTTAATGATGGTATTGACATAAGGGGTCGGTTCAAAGGCAGGCGAACTCCGCTTTCCTCCGCCTGCACCGTAAGTTGAATAGCCGGGTATTGCCACCTGCGCCCGGACATAGCGATAGCCTTGTTCCGTATAACGCCGGATGCTCTCTTCTACCTCTTCAAAAGTGCCGCCCCCTGCATGCGCATAAAGCGTTGCAGCCTCACGACATTTACCACCGAGCAGTTGATAAACAGGCATGTTAGCACGCTTGCCCATGATGTCCCACAAGGCGATGTCCACACCGCTGAGAGCGTTGTTCAGCACCGGTCCATTTCGCCAATAGGAACTGACAAAACTGGTCTGGAAGATGTCCTCTATGTTCGTCGGATCTTTCCCGATGAGAAAGGGTTTGAGATACTCATCGACTGCTGTCGCCACGGCAAGTGGACGCTGTGTAAACGTCGCACAACCGATGCCGTATAAGCCGGGTTCACTCGTTTCAATTTTAACAACGACGAGCCGGGTGCCATTCGGTGCTGTCAGAATCGTTTTTACATCTGTAATCTTCATATTTCTAATTTTCCTTTAAGGCTATCGGCTATCAGCTATCGGCAAGAGTGCCTCTTTGCTGACTGCTGACTGCCAATTTTCGCGATATTGTCGGAAGCATGCCATCACCATGATCGTGATCGTGTGACTTCCAAGGAAGTATATCAGAGCCGATGGAAAGTGTCAAGAGATGCACCAATCACTATCTTTTGGTCAAAATTAGATTCTGATACGCATCAACAACAGCAGAAAAATCTGGAGGGACCACAGTCGTCGCGCTAAATTCCGTTACAATCGCAGGACCTACAATTCGGTTGCCGGGACGCAATGCCTCGCGGCGATAGAAACCGGTTGGGAGCACTTCACCCTCAAATATAACAGGGTTCTGAACGGTAAACGCCTCAGAAGCATCGGCATCTGCAAGAGGCAAGGATTGGATTAGAGGTTTGTCTGTCTCCCCGATAGCCGTGAGTCTGAGGTTTACCACTTCCACCGGAGCACCAGTTCGAGCATAGCCAAACCGCTGAACATGTGCAGCGTGAAATTCTTCGACAAGTGCCTCTATCTCGTTTGGACGCGCGTGTTTCTCGGTAAAACAGGGGATATTTAACTCATAAGATTGCCCTTCATATCGCATATCAAGAGAGCGATTGACTTTAAGTTGATGGGGGGCGAAGCCTTCCGTTTCCATCTCACCTTCTGCGCGGGCTAAGAGCGCGTTAAAACCGGTATTCAACGCTTCAACCAGACTGCTGCCGTCCTCGCTATTCTCTTCAAACCGCCATAGCACCGTCTGTGAATAATCCTTAACGACATCAGCGAAAAGCATCCCATAAGCAGAGAGTAAACCGCCGTTCGGTGGGATCAGGATTGTCCCAATGCCGAGGTTCTCCGCCATAAATGCGGCATGCAAACCACCAGCACCCCCAAAGGAAACGAGTGTGAAATCGCGCGTATCAAATCCGCGCTCTACAGAGATAACCTTGATCGCGCGTTCCATCGCTGCATTGGCAACTTTGAGAATACCGTCTGCAGCTTGCAGTGGTGGGATACCGAGACGCGCTGCGAACCTTTCAATGTACAGGCGCGGCTTATCGGTGTCAAGGGACATCGCACCGCCCAAAAACTGCGTTGCCGCGATACGTCCCAAGTAGAGGTTCGCGTCGGTTACCGTGATGTCTTCGCCAATATTCCCATAGCAGATTGGACCTGGATCTGCTCCTGCACTCTCCGGTCCCACGCGTAACGCCCCGCCGGTATCCACAGTCGCGATGGAGCCACCGCCTGCACCGACGGTGTGGATATCAATGAGTGGTACCTTGATCGGAAGTCCACTAATCGTGCTTTCCGTCGTCAGTGATATGCCGTCATGACAGAGACTCACATCCGTTGAAGTGCCACCCATATCAAATGTAATGATTTGGTCGTAACCGGCAGTTTTGGCAATCTGATACGCACCAAGAACACCTCCAGCGGGACCGGAGAGAACAGTGCGGATACCAGCAGCCTCGCCTCTATATAGCAAGTTTTCAGCTTGCAAACTACGCTGAAAAATTCTTGCAGAAACGCTGCCACCGTTGGAAAGCATCAGACGGAATGATTTCGGGAATTGTTCTGATTCTATCAGCGTAGAGAGATGCCGTTCCAAAGTGGGACGGATGTACGCATTCGCAACAGTGGTACTGAAACGCGCATATTCTCGGTATTCAGGTAGGACTTCGTGTGAACACGAAATCGGTATCCCAAATTGTGTGAGGTGTTTCGCAACGATCTGTTCGTTTTGTGGGTTGACATAAGCAAAGAGGAAACAGATCGCGATGGCATCAAGTTCCAATGCGGAGAGTTTGGACGCGAGCGCGTCCAAATCAGTGGGTTCAATCTCGGTTTGGATTTCGCCGGTGTGCAGTGTTCGTTCCGATATACCGAAACGTCTGTCGGCAGGAACGAGCGGTGCTGGACGTTCCACGAAGAAATCGTAGAGATTTGGGCGTGCCTGTCTGCCTATCTCCAAGATGTCCTCAAAACCTTTCGTCGTGACGAGGGCAATACGCGCGCCTCTCCGCTCCAATAGCGCGTTTGTCGCTACCGTAGAGCCGTGGACAATCTCCAATCCTTCAGCATCGGTATCGTGCAGGCGTAAGATTTCATCTACGCCTTGTATCACTGCGTATGCAGGGTTTTGGGGAGTCGAAAGGACTTTGTGCGTAAACAGGTCCCCATCAACACGCATCACGATGTCTGTGAAAGTGCCACCCGTATCAACACCTATATTTTTTAGGGGCGAGGTTACCTCGCCCCTATTTTCGGTTAAAAAGACTGCGTGGTGGTTATGCATTGATTTTCTATGGCTATTGACTATCAACTATCGGCTATCGGCAAAGAAAAGTGGTTTCTGATCCAGCACCCTCTTTGCTGACTGCCGACAGCCATTCTTGCTGATGGCTGTTAGACAACCACATTTTGCGGCATCCCTTCCAGAAAGGCGATGATATTGTCCACGGCACCTTCGTTAAGGAGTTCAACACCTTCCGGTGTCATGTCGGCACAATGCGGTGTCAGAATCACCTGCTCGCACTCCAAAAGCGGATGGTTCGCGGGGAGTGGCTCTTCGTCATAGACATCAATCGCAGCACCACCGAGATGCCCACTGTTCAAAGCAGAGATCAATGCCTCTGTATCAATCACACCGCCGCGTGCGACGTTGATTAAAAGTGCTCCGCGTTTCATCAAACTGAGCTCAGGTGCAGCGATGAGGTGGTGACTCTCCTCTGTTAGTCTAACATGCAAACTGACGACATCGGAAGTCTGGAGCAGTTCATCAAGAGAAACAAATCGAACTCCCAACGCCTCTGCGCGTGCTTCTGAAGGGTTATACGTCCAGGCGATCACATCCATCCCGATGGTGCGTCCGAGGCGTGCCATCTCCGCACCGATATGCCCAGTGCCAATAATCCCCAAGGTTTTCCCTTGAAGGTAAACGTTATCCATACGGGGCCATCCGCCTGCCTTCATAGACGCAGTAAGGAACGCTGCCCGTTTGGCAAGTGCAAACATCAGTCCAAACCCGTGTTCTGCTACAACTGGAGCGGTACGTCCGGGTTGATTACAAACGGTAATTCCCTGCTGCTTTGCCTCGTCAAGGGCAATCATATCAGTACCGATAGAGCAGAGCGAGATTAACTTAAGTTTTGGAAGTTGACGTAAGATTTCCGCGGGCCATTTGACGATTCCGCGTGAATTGATGAGGATATCCGCATCTTCGGCACGGAGAATTTTCTCTTCAGGAGTTTCGGGTCGGTCAGTGTAGAGAACAACATCGCCATAAGGTTTCAGGCGTTCCAGATGCGGTGAGCCTTGAATTTGCGGTGGTAAATCACCGGGTACAACAATCTTGAGTCCGTTCACAATTTATTCCTTTGTAATTAAAAACACTGACGGTAGAGGGCAACTATATCTTCAACCGTAGCCTGCCGCGGGTTATTCGCCGGACTTCCGCTCGCAATAGCATCCGCTGCCATCTGTTCGATAACCTCTTCAAATTTTTCCATATCAATACCGATTTCGCCGAGCCGCGGCATCTGAATATCGGTGACGAGTCGTTCCACAGCGGCAATCGCTGCGTCCGCTTGCGCCATTGCGGACAATCCATCAATCGGTTCACCCATCGCCCATGCAATATCAGCGAAACGCGCGGGCGCACCGACAACGCTAAATTCCATCACATCGCGTAACAGCACCGAGTTCGAGAGTCCATGGTGAATGTGGAAATAGGCACCGATTGGACGGGACATCCCGTGGACTAAAGCGACAGACGAATTGCTGAACGCCATACCTGCGATGGACGCACCGATCATCATATCCGTGCGGGCAGGGATGTTTTCGCCATCCGCCCATGCCTGCCGAAGTGAACCCGAAATCATCTCAATTGCCTTCAACGCGAGCGCGTCGGTTATCGGTTGGGCGCGCTTGGAGATGTACGCCTCTATGGCGTGCGTCAACGCATCAACACCGACCGCTGCAGTTAAATGTGGCGGTGTTGTGAGGGACAACAATGGGTCCACGAGTGCGACATGCGCCAGCAGACAAGCACTACTGAGCATCATCTTGACATTTCGTTCAGTATCGGTAATGACAGTAACCTTGGAGACCTCGCTGCCTGTCCCGCCTGTCGTTGGGATCGCAATCAAGGGTGCACCCGGATTCGGTATTTTATCCACACCCATGTAATCAGCGAAATCCCCATCGTTCGTCAATTTCATGGCGATGCCTTTTCCGCAGTCAATTGCGCTGCCACCACCGATGCTAACAATGACATCACAGGCTTCATCACTGTATTGCTTCAAGCCGTCTTGCACGTTCTGTAAAGTTGGATCGGGTGTTACATCGGAGAAGCAAGTGCTACTGATTCCAGTACTTTGTAAATTTTGCGCAATCTTATCGGCGTATCCGATTTTAGCGATTCCCGGATCGGTTACGATGAGTGCATTTGTTGCACCGAGTTGCTTCGCCTGTTCGCCGACGTTTTCAGACGCGCCTGCGCCTGTAATTATCGTCGGTGGGAGTGTTAGTGTTGTAGGCAATTTTCAATTTCCTATGATGACTTATTATTCAGTTAGCGTAGAATAGGTTAAAGCAGCCCAAGACGTTCAAGGTCCGTCTCCGTCCACTCTGCTTGCTCCTCAATGATAGCTTTGAGCGTACCAACGGCAAAAGTTTGACCCATATTGTGGAGATGGATGGTTATTCTTCGCCCATCCGGATGTTTAAATAGACGGAGACCTCCTTTGCTTCTTTCTTCATAAAACCCGTCTTTTTTCAAAGCACGTATCAATTTTCGTGCTCTGAGTGAGCGTAAACGACTGTAATTGATCGCCATATTAGATTGTTACAGCAATTAAAGGCACATCGCTGACCCGAATGTGTGAGCAGGATTTAGAAGTAATTTCTTTTTCATGCTGGACTATTGACTCTAAAAGATGCTCCTCGCCATGTTCTAAAAGCGATTCAATAAGTAAATCAACAGCGTCTTTCAAATTCTTTAAAGCCTCTTTTTGCGTATATCCCCAACTTGAAGCACCTTGATGCACCAGTGTGGGAATATATGCCCGCCAAACAGGGTCCTTAATTCGCTCATCAAGCCACTCGTCCTCTTCTATGACAACCTCAAATGTATACGTTTTCACCTGTTCCTCCTTAGTTATTACCCGCACCGTTCAAAAATTCCTCAATATTCTTCCCGATAGTTGGCGGTGAAAGTGCTTCATTGTCGCGATGCAAAATTTCTATCCACTCGTCAACGATATCACATAACTGCCGATATACTTCGACTTCATCAGGACCATGGGCGCATGGACCGATAATTCCGGGACAATATCCGATAAAATATTGATCTTCATCCGACCACTCAACGATCTTGACGTACTGCGCGCTTTCAGTCATCTTTGAAATTCCGATAGTTTCCTTTTCCACCTATTCCGATTGCATCAGCGTTACTAATGCCGGAAATGTCGGACACCTGTCAGCACCATTGCAATACCGTAAGCGTCCGCGGTTTCAATCACAGGTGCGTCGTTGACGGAACCGCCCGGCTGAATAATCGCCGTGATGCCCGCCTCACCCGCAATCTCAACGCCATCCGGAAATGGGAAATAGGCATCCGAGGCTAACACAGCACCTTTCGCTCTCCCGCCCGCTTTCCGAATAGCGATAATAGCAGCATCCACTCGGCTCATCTGTCCTGCCCCGATACCGACACTTTGTGTACCTTGTGCTAACAGAATGCAGTTAGACTTGACGTGTTTACACGCCCTCCACGCGAAAAGTAGGGATTCTATATCCGCTTCCGTTGGTGCGCGGGAGGTCGCTACCTCTAAATCATCAGCACGCAAGTCGTGAACATCCGAGTCTTGAACCAGCACCCCGCCGGTAACATTACGAACCTGCAAGACAGGTTCCGCCCCCGAAAGCGATCCAGCTTCAAGAATAGGTCTGCGCTTGACACGAGACAAAGCACGCAGTGCCTTTTCGGTATAACTCGGTGCGATAATTGCATCAATCTTCACGCCTGCGTTCGCGGCTTCGCGGATTATGTTCGCGGTCTGGATTGTCACCTTACGATTTAAACCCACAATCGAACCGAAAGCAGAGGTCCGGTCACATTCCAATGCGTTTGTGAAGGCATCTTGTAGGGTGCCAGCTGTCGCGAGTCCACACGGGTTGTTATGCTTTATGATGGCACACGTGGGGTTCTCAAAGTCTTTGACGATCTCTAAGGCGGCTTCTAAATCAAGAAGGTTATTGAAGGAGAGAGGTTGTCCACTCAATTGTTTCGCCCACGCTGCGGATGCGCCAGGGGTGGTTTCAGTTTTATAGAAAGCGGCGCGCTGATGCGGATTTTCACCGTAGCGGAGTGTGCGTTCCTTCTTGAACCGGAGCGTTAGGTCATTGGTGAATTCGTCCGGTTCGGAGTCCTCTGATCTATCAACCCCCCTAATCCCCCTTATCAGGGGGGAATCATTATTGATGAGATAGGCGGCAATTGCGGTGTCATACTGTGCGGTGTGCGCAAACGCTGTTTTTGCCAATTCAAATCGTCTCTCCTCGGAAAGGCAACCGTCATTCGCATCAAGGTCAGCGATAACTTGTGGATATTGACTCGCAGCTGTGAGGACGGCGACATGTCGATAATTTTTCGCTGCAGCACGAATCATCGTTGGACCACCGATGTCAATGTTTTCAATCGCTTCGGGGAGTGTCACGTCCGGTTTAGCGACGGTTGCCTCAAACGGATATAGATTGCATATTACCATATCAATCGGGGTGATGCCGTGTGCTTCCGTTTGGGCACTGTGTTCCGCATTATCCCGTTCAGCGAGGAGTCCTCCATGAATCTTGGGATGAAGCGTTTTGACTCTACCATCCAACATTTCAGGAAAGCCGGTATAATCGGAAACATCAAGGATGTCGATCCCTGCGTCTCGGAGGTGTCGGGCAGTCCCACCGGTGGAGAGAATTTCTACACCACGTTGGGCAAGTGCAGTTGCTATTTCCAAAAGATTGGTTTTGTCGTAGACGCTGATCAAAGCGCGTTCTATCTTTTTCATACTTCCTCATACTTTTCTGACGACGGGCGGGAATGGTTATACTTAATAGACCTTGCTCCGGTGTCCAACTTGATGAATGGTAATTTCTCTAACACGTTTATCAAAAGAATAAAGGACGCGGTAGTCGTTCATTTTCAAAGTAAACTTCCCTTTGTGTTTACCCTTCAGTGCCTTGTGCCGATGTTCATCGCAGTTCTCACAAAGCCAATTCAATTTACTGCGTATCCCCCGGGCTATTGTAGTATCCAAACGCCGTAAATCCGATTGCGCGCGTGAGTCTAACACTAACGTATACACTATTAATCTATCCCTAATTTCTTGAACACTTCATCCGCCGGAATTAGTTTCGCCTTTCCGGCTTCGTAATCAGCTATACGTTGATCTAACTCTTCAAGGAACTCAGGACGCATTTCCAATCCCTCATCAGGATCATAATGATACTCTTCCAATGCAAGTTCCAAGAGTTCGTAGGCGACGAAAAACTCTCGAAACGCGACATCTAATTCGGTAAGAGGGGCATTCTGCTCCAGCAACGCGAGGAAACCTTCGCGCACCGAGAAAAGTTCCAAACTCACGAGCATGCGTAACAGTTTTCTATATTCGTCTGATGGCAGCTCCGAGATTTTCTTTTCCGGCATCGGATCGCTGTTCATGTAAGCACCAGCGCGTCTGGACATCCGCTCTTCGAGGGTCGTCTGCCGATTGGCGAGGATGTATTCACGGTGCCGCTTTAATTTTTTCGATAGTGATGTGTGCAGCGGCAGTCCCTCCAATGGGTCCTCTTCGTACGTTTCAAGAAAGAATGCGAGACTTTCATAACCACAATAGAATTCACGGAACTCCGTCTCAAGTTTCTGTCTGTTCTCAGCGGAAGAGGGTTCGTTGAGCAACACTATGAGCCGCTCGCGCGCCGCGAAAATCTGATCGTTCACAAGGATATTTAGTAACTCAAGAGCTTCAATGGGATCCATCTCCATAATATTTTTCATCTCTTTTCTCCATTAAAGTCAGATCACATATCGCGGGAATCCAAACCCATCGTTAGCGACGTGGCTCCGCGCCGGAATCTGTGAGCGGTCCGGGATGATTAAATCCATCTCTGAAGTGTTTTCAATAACAGTACCATCACCGATACGGACCCCTTCTCCGATGTAGATTTTACCGGGTGCCTCGGAGGCACCGCGGATAGTTCCGATCACAACAGAAGAACCGATTCGACACCGGGGCCCCGTTTCAACAAACCCATATATCTCCGTGTTCGTACCAACAGTAGAGTGCTCAGCAATCTGAACAGGGCCAAGAAGACTCGTGTCTGTACCGATCTCAACAAAGTCCCCGATGACAGGGTGACGCTGCTTAACTTTAACACTCAAGCCACCAAGGGTACAAGGATAGATAACACACCCAGAGCCGATGATACCTGTCTGCCCAGTTGTTACACCCCGATGCGGGTGTTCCAAGAAATTGGCATCACCTATCTGTGTTTCAGGATGTAAATCGGCTTGATAGTAGCGTCCAGCGAGCTCTGAAATAGCGCGAGGCAGCAATGGAACTGGGACCCTGTGGAGGTTTGGACTCTCCTCAGGAGCATCACTTCGGGTCAAAGCGTATGCGACATCGTGGTAAAAGAGCACACGCCACCCCGGGTAGGTACTCCCTACCAATTGGAGTTGATAATCCAAAACGGATACGAGATTTAGAGTGCCGAGGAAGTCTTGGTACGGTTCAAAGGTGCGTTCCTGAATTGCGGTGTCAACTTGGGAGCGAAAATCAATGGCTGCGAGTTTCTCACGGGAGATACCGTTGTGGAGGAGATATGCATCCCAGACAGCAGGGTCTTTGAGAGAGGCGAAGCGATTCCAGAGTGCGCGACTTTTAAGCCGCGGCAGTTCCCAAAGCAGTGAAAAAACGGTTTCAAGGGCGGCATCGAGATGCGTTTCATCTGTGACAGCCAAAAAGGATTGTGCGACCATCGCATATAACTGATCTGCAACCTCTTCGATCGCCTCTGAGAGTTCGCGTTTCTGGTGCTCAAGATGCGGCGCATTATGGGACCCCGGTGCAACACATTCCAACAAATTGCCGAGCACAGTTTCAAGAATATCTCGATTGACGAACCCACGTCCAGAGCGCTGTGCCAAACCTTCTCGACTCATGGCGTCGATACGCAAAGCGTTCAATTCCGATTTGCTATAGATAGGACCGAGCCGTCTCAGTGTTTGGGTTAGCAACGGCTTTTTTCGGTGTTCATAAGAGGCATCAAAAAGTGTTGTTTCAGTCATTTTTTTCGCGCTCCAATCCTACAGAGGCAGGAGCTTATGTAGTCGTAGGGGTTGGGTAACCCAACCCCTACGAAACGAAAACTTCCTGGGCAGCTGTGACACCCGCACCAAGGCGGATGTCGTAACCAATCTCTACTAAGCCTCGCTCAAACGCAGAAATAGCGACAATAACGTCATTCTCATTCATCCAACCGAGATGCGCAATCCGGACGATCTTTCCACTTAACTGGCTTTGACCACCGGCATAAGTAATGCCATAAGCGTCGCGCATCAGATTAACAAATGCCTTCCCATCAATCTCTGTCGGGAGACGGATTGAGGTTAAGGTATTCGCCGGTGATACCGCAAAGAGGGGGAGTCCTAATGCCTTAACTGCGCTTCGGGTTGCAGTTGCCAGACGACTATGACGCGCAATTGTATTGCGAATACCCTCTGCACAGATACGATTCAAGGCACATTGAAGTGCTGTCAGCAGTGTTACTGCAGGTGTGTAGGGAACAGATCCTTCTAATCCGCTCTCATAAGCCTTTCGGTAATCTAAGTAGTATTTCGGGAGGTCCGAACGTTCGATTGCGTCCCATGCGCGCTGATTGAGTGCAGCGAACGCCAAGCCCGGCGGTGTCATCAACCCTTTCTGAGAGCAGGACACGACAACATCCACACCCCAATTGTCCATCTGTAAGTCATCCGCGCCGAGGGCACTAACGGCATCAACCACAAGGAGCGTCGGACGAACCCGTGTCAGACCTGCCAATGCTTCAATGTCGTGTAAAGCCCCCGTCGAAGTCTCACAGAGCGTTGCGTAAACCGCTTTTATATCAGGATGCTCAGTCAAAAGCCCTTCCACTGCTTGTGGGTCAACAGAATTTCCGTATGTTACGTCAATCGGTATAACTTCAACGCCGAAGGCGGTGCAGATTTCGCTCCACCGTTCCCCAAATTTACCGCTTCGGATCACAACGACCTTGTCCCCACGAGACAGTAGATTCGCAACCGCGCCTTCCATACCACCAGTTCCAGATGATGTTAAGAAGAGGACATCGTTCTCGGTTTGGAAGACGTGTTTGAGTTTTTCAAGAACGTCTTTAATGAGTGCTACAGTATCTTCGCTGCGGTGATAATCAATCGGTTGTGCCATCGCCAATGCCGCTTCAGGCGGAATTGGCGTGGGACCGGGTGTAAAAAGCCATTTTTTTTTCATATTTTTTTAAGGTTATAAGTTATAAGTTAAGAGGTTATAAGTTAAGAGGTTTTTGATTGCGTTACGTACCCCTCTTAACCAACAACTTACAACCAACAACTTATAACTATTAAATTAGGCGGTGTTGACAGCCACAACCGTTTTGCCTTCAACTTCTACAATAATCCACTCCTGGTCAAGGAGCTCGCACAGATTCATAATTGCGGCACGTTGTCCTGTGCTATCCATCGGTACCTCAATGGTAAGCGTCGCGAACTCTTCCCGCTGTATTTCGCCCTGTTTATCGAATTTCATTGGTGTAATCTGAATTTTTTTCAATCTTGCATCCATATTTTCTCTCCTTATTGGGTTGGACGGTTGGAAGTGTTTTGCTTGGGTGTTTCCCTTATGAAGATAGCACCACAGTGTTTCTCGCAGTCTTCCTGCTTTCCAACCCTCCTGAAAACCTAAAATTTGTTTCTTAATATTGCTTATAGCATTGACTATAATTTCAATTATACATCGTCCATGAACGACAGGAGATCAATGCACTCTCCGCCACGGCGAGAGGACTCCCAACCTGCCAAGGTAGGGGCTAAAGAGAAGAGACCATCGTGATAATCGCTTTGTAAAAGGCTCACATCCCCGGATTGAACAGCACGAATAAAGGTTTTATCCTGTTCCAACCACGGATCGAATTCCTCCGCCTGATAAAACACCTCGCCATTCACCACAATCCTATCGTACCCATAAATCTCAAGGCATCCGCCTTCATAGAAAATGACAAACCAAGGTTCATCCTTCGGGCTTGAACCCGTTGAGACAAAACTGAGTGTCATCGTAGCGCCGTTCTCAAAGCAGTAATTGAAACTGGTAGAAAGCGGATTGGCATAAGCTGGACGTTCATAGTAAAACGCCTGGACCTTGGCAACGTTCAAACCTGTCATGAAGCGGGTGTAATCTGTTGCGTGAACCCCCCAATCAAGGGCGCGACCGCCAGATTTATCCATCTCTTCCCACCACGTTTTGGGTCCACCCCTCGCTGAGGGTGGTAAACCTCCAAAACTCTGGAATCGGGCGTGCACGATGGACTTATCCGTCAAATACTGGCGCGCTTCTTGAAAAATTGGACGATACCGTTCGCGAAACCCAACGGTGCTGATAACGCCTGCTTGCTGAATGGCAGTGTTGATTCGGTGTGCTACCTGCATCGTGAGTGCTTGCGGCTTTTCACTGAAGATATGGATACCTTTCTGTGCAGCGGTTGCTTCAACATCAGTTCGTACATACGCCGGCACGATAGAGTATAGCACGTCAATTTTTTCGGTGTCAAGCATTTCGTGTGCATCTTGATAGACGCTCGGAATCTTGAAATGTGTCGCCGTTTCCTGCGCTGTCTGTAAGTTGCTATCGCACGCCGCGACGATGTCAACCGACTTTGTTTCCAATAGGTTCGGAATCCGGGTTCGGTTCGCGAAATTCCCACATCCATAGAAAGCAACGCGAACGCGTGATATTGTTGACACAATAAACGTTCTCCAAATTTTTTGAGATAAAGATCTCTATTGACACCTATTAATTCTGCCCGAAATTCGATGCGACCAGCACTAAATCTTGGATGTTCACCACGCCATCGCTATTCACATCTGCTGGATTCGCGCCAGTCTGTCCGAAATTCGATGCGACCAGCACTAAATCTTGGATATTCACCACGCCATCGCCATTCACATCCTCTACGACTCGTAGCACAATAGGTGTGAATTCCCACAAGAGAATCGTGCCGTCAGCACTTCCACTGGCAAGCGTCCCACCATCCCGAGAGAGCGCGAGTGCATTAACACCCAACACATGTCCCGTGAGTGTTGCTTGGAGTTCTCCAGTCTGTGTATCCCACAACCGAATCGTATTGTCCCAACTTCCGCTCGCAAGCCTTTTACCATCTGGAAAGAACACAACCGACTTGACACGAAATTTATGCCCGATGAGGGTTGCGTAGGATTGCTCCGTTTGTATATTCCACAATCGAACTGTGTTATCTCGACTACCACTGGCAAGTGTGACACCATCCGGACTAAACGCAACAGAATCAATAGGACGTGAATGCCCCCTCAAAGTTGCTTGGCGTTCTCTGCTTTCTACATCCCACAAATGAATTGTGTTGTCCTGACCGCCACTGGCAAGCGTGTGACTATTTGGGCTGAACGTTACAGAATAGACATTGGCACCGGTTCTGAAAGTCGCTTTGTGCCCACTTGTATCTGCATCCCACAATCGAACTGTGCTGTCCCAACTTCCACTCGCAAGCGTTTGACCGTCTCGGCTGAACCCGATGGACTCCACACCAAACCTATGGCTTGCGATAGGCTCCTTAGGTTGGCGAGCGTGTACATCCCATAATCGAATTGCAGTATCCGGTTTCGCTCCGGCACTGGCAAGGGTTTCACCATCTGGACTGAACGCAACGGAAAAGACGCGCCCTTCGTGTCCAATGAGCGTGTCCTGGAGGTACCCTGTGTTCGCATCCCACAAACGAATCGCCTTGCCATCGTCTACACTTGCAAAAATCCTCCCATTAGGAGCGAACGCAATATCATTAACTGGAAAAGTATGTCCGGTGAGGGTAGATTCATGTTGGAAGGTGGTATAATCCCAAAATTGAATTACTTGGTCATTACCCGAACTGGCAAGCGTCCGCCAATCTGAACGGAATGTAACAGACGTAACCGAATCCGTATGTTTTATACGGGTTGCCCTGTGTCCAAAAGTATATGCATCCCACAATCGAATCGTTTTATCTTCGCTCCCACTCGCAAGCATCTGCCCATCCGGACTGAACGCAACGGAAGTGACCGAATCCGTATGTTCGGTGATAGTCGCCTTGCGTTTAAAAGTTTGTGTATCCCACAACCGAATTGTGTTATCCGCACTTCCACTCGCAAGGGTGCGCCCATCCGGACTGAACGCAACGGACGCAACCCCTTGTGTGTGTCCAGTGAGGGTAGTAGACTGGAAACCATCTTCCGTACGACTCCATAACCGAATCTTGTTGTCTCTGTGTCCACCACCGCTCGCAAATGTTATCCCATCCAGACTAAAGGCGACGGAAGTGACCGCCCCGCTATGTCCTCTGACGGTTGTTATACGTTCACCGGTATCCGTATCCCACAATCGAACTGTTTTGTCCAAACTGCCACTTGCCAGTAAGTTAATCTGTGGCGAAAACGCGATGGAAAGAACATCGTTCCTGTGATCTTCAAGCGTCAATTTCTGTTCGCCTGTATGCGGGTTCCATAACAGGATTGTGTTATCCGAACTTCCACTCGCAAGCGTTTCGCCATCAGGAGAAAATGCAACGACCAAAACCGGTTCTGTATGTCCGATGAGCAAGTCAATCTCTTGATGGGTTTCCCCATCGTAAAGCCAGACACCGATGGAACTGGCAACGGCAAACAGGCTGCCATCCGGAGAATACGCAATGTTTCCTGTTATTACACCTTTACCGAGGCGTGCTCTGGCACCCTCGGGTAAATGCCATTGGGTATAATCCTGCGCGGAAACGCTCACATGAAATAGGATTGGAACAAGAAACAGCGTTAAAATCAAAAATCGTGTCAATTTCATTGGGAAAACGCCTCGCTTAAAAACATCTACTGGAACGATCTTACTCCCGCCACGGCGGCACAGTCCATGTGTTAAACCACTCCCATTTCCAGATAACCTGCTTCATCGGCATCTCGACCTCATATTCTATGCCTGCGGTGAAAGGAAGAAGACACGTTCTATCGCCGACTATTTCGCGCATCGACTCAATAAACGCCATCTCATCAGTGACGTTTGGGGGCCAATGCCCTGCCGGTATCGGATCAGATTTCCGATCCGTCCGATAATGTGTCGGTATCACGAAGCGCGGCTGAATCAACTCCACCAATTCAATGAGGCGAGGCGCGAGTCCTTCGCCGAGACCGAGCTTCATGTGGATCAGGAAATCTACTTTGCCCCGGAGGTTTGCTAACGCTGGGTAGGGTTCATGCAAATCACCGGTGTGTAAAATTGAGACATTCTTTGCGGTGTGCGTTATCAGGTAGCCGTTTGTTGGGATATCTGGTGTCTGATTTTCGCCACTCTCAATTGTTTCGACCTGTATATCACCAAGATCAAGCGTCTCTGAACCTTGAAAGGCGCGTGATGTGCCTTGATTTTCGTTGAGATGCTTGGGATAAAGAACCTGCACCTTATCAGCGGGGACATGCTTCGTAATAGGTAGGTCACGTGCAAATGCGGCATCCCCATATTTTTCAGCGATGGGTTCTGCCGGTGTAATGCATCCGGGATTGACAAATAGTTTTTTGAAGTGCTCGCCGCGACATAACTTTCGCAGGGTTACGGGGTGGCAGTGGTCAAAGTGTTCGTGGGAAATAAAGATGTAATCATATATGGGTTCGGTATCCGCTAAGTTCTGATTGAACAGATACGGATCAAACGCAATATTGACATCGCCGAAGCACGCATCAAACGCACCGCATCCCCACCATCTCAAAAATATGTTTTCCATTATTCCGTCCGCGTTAATCGCTGTTGCCACTTTTCTTTTTCCTTGCGCAGCCATGCGACACTGTCGCGCATATCCTTTCGATCTGCCCACATCCCAAAGAAAGGCTGGTTGGCAAAATCCTCGTTCTCTTTTGTCGCTGTGCTTTGCGTGTTATCAGGGTCAATCGGTTCTATCTGTATGCGTACTTCAGTACCCTCCGGTAAGGAGAGCGGTTTAGATAATACAATGCGTCCATTGCTTATTTTCCCTTCTTCTATTATTAAAGCCATTTTTTTCCTCCACTTTGAATCTGCTCCGCTTAAATTAGGTGTCACCCCTAAAGAACCGTGCTTACTTCATTAGCCACATTTTCCGAACGCTGTGGGTATCGCCTGCCCGGAACTGGTAAAAATAGATACCACTGGCGACAGTTTCCCCAACGCGATTTTTGCCATCCCAATAAAGCACCTTTTCACCGTGAGGCTGATGCCCAAGGTCAAAGTTCCGAATCAATTCACCATTTTGGGAATAGATTGAAATCTGAACATCAGTGGACTCGAAAAGTCGGTATGGAATCCACGTTTCAGGATTAAATGGATTGGGATAGTTCTGAAAGACCTCTGCAGCTTTCACCTTTCCCCATACCGTGCGCTGTTTCCCAGTGGGTTCAACGGCTACCGTTACTGTTCCACCCTCAACGAAAGTAAAAAGGGTTTTATTCCGCTTCGGGAGTGAGAGGTCATGATAAGTGTCTACAGTGCCGGAGGGCCACACCAAGGTGACAGAATCAATTTGATAAGCGGATGAGAGCCCGAATTCAAGCTCTAAACTATCGCCACCCAAGAAACCTGTACCGCAGATTAACTCTTGTGTCTGAACAAGGTTGTCGGTTACCACGGTGACTCTGGTGCCGATACCGTCGCGGTTGCTTTTTGTTCCGCGCAATCGAAACTTCGTCCAAGTCCTATCTGACTTTTCGGGAAACCATGTATTTGGGTTGACATCGTTCTGAAGAAGAGTATTACCCGTGTTACTGACGATATAAAAATCGACATCGCCATCGTTATCAAAATCACCAGCGGTTGCACCGCGTGCGACAGCATCAACCGTGACGTTGAGTGCGTCTGCACGGTCAACAAATTGTCCGTTCTGATTGTGATAGAGGCGATTACGATTTGTTTTCTGTGAATTATCAACATCCCCATTGACAACGTATAAGTCGCGAAAACCGTCGTTATCGTAATCAACAAAACTGGCGTACCACCCTACGCCTTCGTTTGCGACACCAACAGCCTCAGCGACGTTAGTGAAGGTGCCATCGCCGTTATTACGCCAGAGGAGATCGGCATCATAGTTGGTGATGAAAAAGTCTAAGTCGGTGTCGTTATCATAGTCTCCGACGCAGAGTCCCATCGCACCTGTCGGTTTCCCGTTGATTTGGGTTACGATGCCGGATTGTTCCGAAACATCCTGAAATGTTCCATCGCCCCTATTTCGATAGAGTTTATCGGGACCGTGGTCATTCGCAACGAACAGGTCCGCCCAAGTGTCGTTGTTATAATCAAAGAAGATAGCACCCCAAGCGATGCCATCATCGGCGACACCAGCGGCTTGCGTCACCTCTTCAAAGGTGCCGTCCCCTCGGTTTCGATAGAGAACGTTGGTTTTGGAAGCGGGATTTGGGTTTAAAAGGGATGGTGCTCGCCCCCAATTGGCAATGTAGATGTCAAGCCATCCATCGTGATCATAATCAGCGATTACGGGACCAGTGCCGTGTTTCTCGTCACCGACACCTGCTCGCTGTGTTACATCCGTGAAAGTGCCATCTCCATTATTGTGATAGAGATAATTGGGACCCGCGCACGTAACATAAAGGTCGCGCCACCCATCATTGTTGTAGTCAAACCAGACGCATCCACGTCCTCTTGGCGTGTTTGCAACCCCTGCCTTGGCGGCTACGTCCGTGAAGGTGCCATCGCCATTATTGTGGTAAAGTGCATTGGGTAAACCGCCATCGCCAACAACAAAGATGTCGAGCCAGCAGCCATCGTTATCATAGTCCGCAGCAGCGGTACCGGGTCCCCACCAAGCCCCGGATTCCGCGTCAACAGGAATTTCACGTTGATAGACATTTGCAGTGAGACTGACATCGGTGAAGGTTGATGCCGCTGCAGTGGAAACACCAAAAAGCATCAGAAAAATAATCAGACGGTACTGCATAAACGTTGTCCACTCTTAATACTGGGTTTTTACTGCCGCCCAAGTTGTTGTCACTTTTCCACCGGGTTCAACAGGGAAAGGATTTAGATTATCATTGAAATATTCGTATTCGACCTCCAGGCTCCCTGTGCCTGCAGCAACACCGGCATAAATTCCAAGCCACAAGGGAGGTGTCAGCTCAAAATCCCCTTGTCCGATATCCATCCAATCCTTATCTTCTGCTGCTTTATACCAAGCGGTGTATGTATCGCCCTCTTTTTTGAGTCTGAGCGACATTTCGATGTCCCCCCAATCCCCAAATCGCCATTGGATATCAGGCGGTCCCATTCCAGCTTGCTTGGTTTGATACTGGATATGACCTTTCGCTGCTGCATCCCGCGACCAGAATTTAATAGTTACCCAATTATCGTCCTTCGGGCTTTTTACGACCAATCCATTCACACCAGAACTGGTATCCCATTTAGCAAAGAAGTGGGTTTCGACATCAAACATATCTGTGTCAGTTTCCTGATACAGGAAATGTGACATATCGTTTGCCCAGAGATTCCGGTTCGGTTCGCTGTCAATATACAAAAAATTTTCACGTGTTTTACCGACATCCCATTTCGGGGGTTCGTTTTGCCATTTCCAATTGGGATTCTGTAATTTGCCCTTCTCAAACGGATCACCGAATGAATCTGCGGCGACTGCAACGCCACCGAAAAGGAAAACGAGAAGACATACACTTACACTATATTTCAGAATTTTTTCAAATTTTGGCGTAGTTTGTGAGCCAAAAATTGTTGTTAAAAGTCGGATTTGCATAAATTTATTTGTAACCTCCTACCCTTAATTTTAAAGTAGATTGCTGAGATTGTCAAGGGAAATTGGAGGGTAAGCAGGGGAACACCCTTCATAGAAAAACTGAAGGGAAATGGGAAATCAAATGTTATTGGGGCGGGTGCGGGCACGATATGATTTAGAGTTTCCGGACATTTTAATCTCGCTTTATGCCAACGACCACATTCTCAGAAGACACATCCTCCGGGATGACGACAAAAATCTTTCCAGATTCACAGTTTTCGCTCTGTTTTTTCAGATATTCCGATATTTCACTGGCATCAAGGAGAACCGCACCATCGGCAGCAGCGTCTGGTGTAGGTCCAAGTGGGGTACCAAACTTTCGCACCCATTTGAAGACGGTACTCGGTGAGACCGAGAACATTCGAGCGATTGTGCTTATAGAAATCCCGCGGCAGTATAGGAAAACCGCTAAAGCTCTCTGCCACGGCGGTCTCCCACGAGAGGTAAGTCGCGTAAACTGAAAGCCACAAGCTTTACACTTATAGCGTTGGCTGCCTCTGGCTTTCCCATTTTTGACAGCATCTTCCCGTTTGCAACGCGGACAGTTCATCACGAAGTACCTCCCCTTACAAAATGTGATTAACAAAAAGTATACCATAAAAATTATTACGATGCAACAAACTCAGTTTTAGGTTAGGACTTTCTGAAACCTCGTCAGCGGTGTGCCAAGCAGATAAATGGTTACATACTCTAAGGAAACCTACAGAAAATTTTCCTTGTTATTTTTTTCTGCATCTTATATTATATGTTTAGGTGGAGTTCGTAAGCCAATATCAGAAAAAGAAGGCGAATCTCTTTCAAACAGAGGGTTGCAGGTCCCCATCAGAACTTTAGTAGGAGCCACTGTGCTCGCGACGCGCCCAGCGCGTAAAGGAGAATACAATTATGGCAGGGAAACTGAAAGTTGCAGCAGTTGGGTGCGGTGGCATTGGCCGCCTTCATCAACTGGGTTATCTTCAGCATCCGGGTGCGGAATTGGTAGCAGTGTGCGACATAGATACCGCTAAAGCAGAGGCACGTGCTAAAGAACTCGGCGTCGCGAATTGGTACCCCTCCATCCAAGAGATGCTCGCGCATGAAGAGTGCGACCTTGTAGACGTTGTAACTGCTGACTATCTGCGCTTTGAACCCGTAATGGAATGTCTGGAGGCAGGCAAACACGTTATCTCCGAAAAACCTCTGTCCCTCTATATCAACGAAGCAGAAGAAATGGTCGCGAAGGCTGAAGAAAAGGGTGTACACCTCGCTATTGATTACAACCGCCGGTTCGCACCGGGGTATGTCCAAGCGCGGAAATGGTTCGACGCGGGGATTATCGGGCAAACTTATTACTTAGATATGAAATTATCTCAAGGGGGACCCGCCTCAACATGGAAGGGAGAATATTACCTTCTCTACGAACTCGAAACCCATGCGATCGACTTGCTTCGATGGTTCGGCGGTGAGATTGTTGCTGTCTGCGCGCAAATGGCGAAACCACGGGAAAATGAGGTACGCGAAGGTGAAGACGCATGTTATACCAGCATGGCCATCTCCTGCCGCTACGAAACGGAAGTCGTTGCTACGTTGATGGCGAGTTGGGATAGTGACTTCATCCATCCAATTGAACGTCTTGAAATCTGCGGCTCTGATGGCGAAATCGTCGTTGATAATGTCCTGACACGCGCAACCTTGATGAGACGGGACAATCAGGTCGTTGAAGAATACCGTCCCTCTATTTTTAGAGCCGAACAACTTGCATTTGATGGAACATTTGCCTTACGGATGGCTGCGCTTGTCGATGACTTACTCGCCGACCGCTCCCCCGCCCCAACAGGGAAAGACGGTTTGCAAGCGTTACGAATTACCGAAGCCATTGTAGAATCATGGAAAGAAAAACGGGAAGTTGAGGTTAAAATCGACTAACAATGCGTGATACCACCCACACGCTAAAGCGTGGGGCTTCGGCTTCGTAGCGACTGCGGTTTTCTCAAAGAGTCCACCGTCTTATTTTCGCTCCACCAGCAGGCAATTCCCTGAAACTCTGAAACGAGTCTCAGGCATATCGTGCGGAAACTTTCACGGGTATCCCTGCCTGCAATATGTTTATCGCAGCGTTGATGTCTCGGTCATGGTGTGAACCACATTCGGGGCATGTCCACTGCCTATCAGAGAGAGAAAGATTTTCGTTTCTATGTCCACAATCGGCACACGGCTTTGTTGTCGCCGTCCACTGTCCGATTTGAACAAACTGACGCTTATGTTTTTGACACTTATATCGCAATATCTCAACAAACTGGTAGAACGCAAGATCGGAGACTTTCCGTCCCCAGAGGCGTTTCATGCCGTCAAGGTTCAAGGTTTCAAGAATGATGGTATCAAACTTCTCGCAAAGTTTGCTTGCCAATTGCCAATGAAAGTCTTTGCGTTGGTTGGCAACTTTGCGATAGAGTCGTGCGAGGTCACGGACGCTCTGCCACCAGCCGTTAGAACCTTTAACCTTTCGGGAAAGACTTTTGTTGAGAGACCGAAGTTTCTTCAAGGACTGTTTCAACGGTTGTGGGTGTTGTATCTTTTCACCCGTGCTAAGCGTCAAATATGCGTCTTTCATACCGAAGTCTGCCCCAACACTCTGACCCGTCGTTGGCAGCGGTTTTGTTTCTACAAAATCGGTTATCAGATAAAGCCAATAGTCGCCGCAAGCGTCGCGCTTTATCGTGATACGACTGATATTCCCATGAAACTCACGGTGCTTATGGAACGCATACGCCACTTTATCATGTCGCCATTTCCCTTTCTCCCATTTTCTGAAGTTGAGGGTGAGGCGATTGTCTTTCAGAGACCAACCTGCTTGTTTGAGCGTCAAGGATTTGAACCTATGGCGTTTTTTGATCTTCGGCCTGCCACCAAGTTTCTTGAAAAAACGCTCATACGCAAGGTGTATCCGTTTCAATTCTTCTTGCATAGCTTGACTCGGCAATGCTTTCCAATGTGGATGCGTCGTGCGTTTCAAATCAGTCAAATGTTCACACATCGCAGCGTGGTTCGCATACGGCAAACCATCTTTATAGCGTTGACGGTGCCACTCATGGAAATACTTATGCACCTGCCACATATCATCAAGCAGATTACCAAGTCGTATCAAATTAGATTGATTTCCGAACTTATACTTATACGTTTTCATGGTATATCACATATCACACCTTTATCCCCTGCTAAGTGGGACGGCAGACACATTGTCAAGCGACAATGCTTAGCATGTCTGCCAGTGTGATAGTATTAATTATACCGCAATTTGACTACAATTGTCAAGTTTATTTTTCAACAATATCCTACGCCGTCTTACATCCCCAAGCTAAAGCAGGGGGCTTTAGACGGAAGACAGGTAAACCGTTTCTTACGCAAATCGTTTCTACTTGCAAGGAGGAATGACATCATGAAACATCAATTGTCTTTTTTAAGAGAAGTTCGTCAGGCACTACTTACGGGTTTTTCACATTCAACGGTGCGAGCGTGTGTTGCGTCGCTCGTTTTCGCACTCCTTGCAATAAACTGTGGTCCGCCGCCGCAAGGACAGTTCCACGTTCCTGAAACAGCACTCGCCGCTGCTGAGAAGAATGTAACACAGCAAGCAAAAAGGGACCAAGCGGTCAGTCTACCTGAAAACGCTGTCGTCCATTTACGGGAGCGACCCTATGTCAGAAATGCCTTCAAGGAATCGCCGAACGCAAATAGCAGGGGTGGACTTGATGATTTCTATGCAAGGACACGTGGCAAGGTGCAGCACGCCGCTATTATCTCTAACTGCTCGCTTGATGTCCTGAAAGCGTTTGTTGCCAAAGGGTGGATTCCCATTGTAAGAATTCAATTTTCACGAGGGAATGCAGAGATTCTGCCATTGGCTCGTTATAGCGATCAGTCAAACGAAGTATTTTTTCAGAATCCAGTCAGTCTTTCTGAACGACGATTAAGTTATAAGGATTTTGAGACCACTTGGACGGCGAGTTCTCGGAACAAATGCGTCTTAATCACGCCACAGCAGCTTTCGGACTTAGATGTTCAGAGAGTATTAGGAAGATATTTACCGAAAGAAGCGTTCCAACAGATCAGTATGAGAAGCCGTTAAGAGCGTTTCATTAACAGGACTCACGCGGAAAGCGAATATTCGGCTGAAAGGATGGAAGGCAGGGAAGGTAGGGAAGGATGGAATCCGCCATCCACGCTTCCACCCTTCCACCCTTCCAATCTTCCGATTCAGCAGGAAAGGAACGGATTTTGCGTAAGTCCTCACTGCGATTCCTCACCATACTACCAGAAAGAGAACCACATTGTGAAAGCAATTCCATTTACGGCTGTTACCATTAATGATCGGTTTTGGAGCCCCCGACAGAAAACGAATTCCGAGGCAACGATTCCACACGAATTGGCGCAGTGCCGAACAACCGGTAGGATTGACAACTTCGCGAAAGCCGCTGGCTTGATGTCCGGAGAATTTGAAGGTATTTTCTTCAACGATTCCGACGTTCATAAATGGGTAGAGGCGGCATCGTATACACTCTGGACGCATCCGAATCCACAATGGGAAGCGGAACTGGATGAAGTCATCGCAAAGATCGCCGCGAGCCAACAGCCTGACGGTTATCTGAACACCTATTTCACACTGGTTGAACCGACAAAGCGGTGGCAGAACCTCGGTATGATGCACGAACTGTATTGCGCCGGACACCTGTTTGAGGCAGCAGTCGCACACTACCAAGCGACCGGGAAACAGACCCTGTTAGACGTTGCATGCCGGTTCGCCGATCTGATTGACAAAACCTTTGGACACGACAAACGAGACGGGCTTCCAGGACATGAAGGTATCGAACTCGCACTCGTGAAATTGGCTCGCTTGACAGGCGAAGTACGCTACATGTCGCTCGCGGAATATTTTGTCAGACGGCGTGGGCATTCCCCGTCAATTTTCGAGAAAGAATTGGAGAACCCTGACCTTCCGGGCGGGCTTGGCGCGTATCAGCACCACTTCACACGCGACGGAAAATTTGAAGGACATTACGCACAAGCACATCTCCCGATACAGGAACAGACAGAGTGTGTCGGGCACGCCGTGCGTGCGATGTACCTCTACAGTGGTGCCGCCGATATCGCTGATGAAACTGACGATACTGCTATCGTTAGGGCACTGGAGGCACTCTGGCGGAACGTAGAGAAGCGTTTATATATCACCGGTGGTGTGGGTCCCTCTGGACACAATGAAGGTTTCACAAAAGATTATGAACTGCCTAATTTTTCTGCCTACGCCGAAACGTGTGCTTCAATCGGATTAATATTTTGGGCACATCGGATGTTCCTGCTGCGTGGGGAGTCCCGCTTTGTTGATGTCTTGGAGACGGCTCTTTATAACGGCGCGCTCTCCGGAATTTCGCTCAATGGCACGGGTTTCTTCTATCAGAACCCATTGGCAAGCCACGGTGATAGGCATCGGCATGAATGGTTCGGATGTGCCTGTTGCCCGCCGAATATTGCTCGACTTCTCGCCTCTGTTGGAGCGTACATCTATGCGCAATCAGACGAGGGTTTATGGGTGAACCTGTATGTCGGTGGGACAGCCAACGCAACTGTTGCCGGAAACGTCCCAGTGAAAGTGACCCAAGAGACAGATTACCCGTGGTCGGGTGATGTGAGACTGACAATCGCGCCAGAAACACCGGTCTCCTTTGCACTAAATTTACGGATTCCCGGATGGTGTGAACAGTTCGAGACACGCGTCAATGGCGAAGTTTATAAACCACAGGTGAATTCTGACGGTTATCTCTCAATCACGCGGGCATGGGACGCTGGCGACCGAGTAGAACTGCAGCTTGCGATGCCTGTTACAAGTGTTCACGCGCATCCACTCGTGAGAGAAAATCTTGGAAGATCCGCTTTACGCCGCGGTCCGCTCGTCTACTGTTTTGAAGATATTGATAACCCCCATGGGACTTTTCAAACGCTGTCCGTTGTCAATAATAATTCTATGGCAACAACGTTTGACAGTGAATTATTGGGCGGCGTGACGCTCATCCGTGGAACAGGCAGCGTGCTGGATGACACCGAATGGGGAGACAATCTCTATCTGGACACAAAGCCTGATGTGAAGCAGGTGGACGTTACCGCTATCCCGTATTATGCGTGGTGTAATCGTGGCGTGGGCAAGATGGCAGTGTGGATCCTATAATCCTTTCTTCATTTTTTGTAAGGGCGGATATAAAAATCCGCCCATTTTTTTGCATAAAATTTGTGCAGATTCTGCTGAAAATTTTGTTATTTTGCCTCCAAAATTCCTTATTCTGGGTCAGAAACATATCAAACACCAAAACCTCTCAGATACACTCAAAGACACAGTGAAACCCAACTTTAGACTACTATATTCCAAGAAAGCACTCAGAAAAGCGTTGGGGTTCACTGCAGGACTGATTTACTCTCGTAAACTTCATTAGGGACCCCTGAAAAAGTGGTAAGATTGGGCAGGATTTGGAAAGTGTTTCGCCGGCCGCGCGG